>CAZXYA010000628.1:0-5202 GCA_964644655.1 uncultured Saprospiraceae bacterium
CGTTTAGTATAAGAATAGTAGCGGATTAAAACCCACAAGCTTTTCGTTTAAGCACAGACCTTTTTTATATATACTTGCTTTTGTTTTATGACTTAAACCGCTATTATTTTTATACATTGTTGTACACTGGCTTTTTTTCTTCAATTTGTTTTTCAGCGTTGGCTTTTTCAGCATTATTTTCCTTTTTTATTAGATTACTCAAAGAATTCGAAATATGCCACATTAATACTGGTGGTACTGCGTTTCCAATTGCTCGATACTGTCTATTATCTGAAACACAATCTAAAATAAACTCTTCAGGAAAAGATTGAATATTTGAAGCTTCTCTTGGTGTAAATCGTCTGTATCTACCGTTTATTTTTAGAACTGGGTCTGTGCTATTTAAACTAACTTTTGCTAAATGCGAACTGATTGTATTACAAGATTGTTCAGGGTCTTGGTCACGACCTTTGTTCATTTTTTCTCTAACTCTCATCATTCCTTGTACAGCTCTTTCACTAAAAAACCATTTTTCGTCTTGATTTGCTTTTAAGTCTATTACTTCTTTTAATTTAACTTTAGAGCCATTCAACGTTGTTGGTTTAGGAAATTCGAAATAAGTGTAGTCTTCGTAGTTTTTAAATCCAATTATAAAAACACGTTCTCTTTTTTGAGGTATTCCATATTCAGATGCATTAAATAATTGATGTTTTACGTAGTATCCTGCTTTCTCAAATTCTTTAACAATCATAGGAAAAGCTTTTTTCTTATTGGCAGAAAGTAGACCTTTGACATTTTCTGCGATAAAAAACCTTGGTTGTTTTTCTTTGAGGATATTGACCATTTCAAAAAACAGTTTTCCACGGTCATCTTTATATCCAAGACGTGGTGGGTTTTGGGCACTTATTGAAAAAGATTGACAAGGAAAACCGCCTAAAAGAATGTCGTGCTCTGGAAGTTTATCAATTTCCAAATCTCTTACATCTTTAGTTTCGCATTGATGCTTGAAATTACTGTTGTATATTTTAGTCGCATAAGGGTCATTATCTACTGCATAAATAACCTCAAATGGTAAAGGTTTATAAGTTTTATTAAGAAACTTAAAGTTTCCTTTAATCCCTAAATCCATTCCACCACAACCGCTAAATAACGATATTGCTTTTAGTTTTGTATTTCTAGTAATGTTTGCCATTGTCCTGCGTTTTGTGAAAATTCAACAACTAAATTCTTGTCTACTTTAATATTACCTTGTTTATATTGTTCAACTGGATTTTGAATGATAAAAACATTTTTTCCACTATCATTTGCAACTAAATAATAAATGAAATAATTATCACCTATGGTGTCTGCGGTGTCCCATTCATTTGGTGTAAGTTTAAATCTATTATTTTTTAATGCCTTTCTAGATTTAGTTGTCTTGACTTCAATATATCTTTTCCTTTTTTCGATTTCAACACTTTGAATATCATATCCTACTCCTAATGGTGTTGGAATTTTATTTATTAAATGTTGCCTTTTGGTTTCCTTTGTTCTTAAATATTCGTGAGCAAGTATTAAGCTTTCTCCATAATCTCCAATTATTTTTGTTGGAACTGCTTTATCTCCCTTAATTCGAGAATAATATTCTTGAATAATACTAGAAATACTATCGGATTCTGATGCACTCAATGAAGGTGCAAAAACTTCTATATTATCAAAGTTATTTGCATAAGAAAACCAATCCTGTTCTAATTTTGCTATTTCTGGGTTAGTGATTTCGTCTTTTTTATAGAATTTATCATAACCTGAATACCATTTTGAATTTTTTAAATGATAATTAATAGCATCTGTATTTTCATCATTCAAGTAATAATAATAACCTGTGCCTTTGTCATTTAATAGATTGGCTAAAACCATATAACCCAAAATATCTCCTGCATATCTGTGTAAGTCTCCTTTTGAGGGATAATTACCTGTTTTAGTATTCTTTAACTGTTCATATTTATGATTGTATGATACTTTTTCTGCTCTATGTTGTAGTATCATTTCAGCAACTTCTCTTGGATGTTTTCCATTTCTTGTTACCCTTAAATCAAAATACGCACATTGAGTTAATTCTTCTGCCGTAAAACTAAATGGTTTTCCAATTAACTTTTCTCCCTCAATTAAAAGCTGTAAAATGAAATTGCAAGGTTTGAAGTTAACACCTGCATCAATTTGTTTGATTACATTTTGAGATTTTATATGACCTCCTGGATATTGAAATGAAAATAAAAAATAGTTAAAAAATTCATCTAAATATTGATTGTTAGATAGTCTAATAGCACTTAAACTTGGTTTTGTTAAACCATCTTCTTCTTGAATGAACGCGAATAATGCAGATATTTCTGTTCTCCAATTGTCTATTGTTTTTTGGGTAGAAGTGGCATTATTTTTAAAACCAAATAGAACCTGATTTAGGTTTTCTTTGAACTCTTGTTTTGGTAGTACTTCCATTTCAGAAATAGAAGTCGACACATACAATAGTACCTCTTCAACATCATTTTTAAAACGAGGTCTTACGTGATGAAGTCTAAAAAAATATTCATCTGGAATTTGATATGACTTGACTAAACTCATAAATGTTTTTTGATTGTTTCAGCCAAAACCTTTGCTAAAATAGGTGGTACTGCGTTCCCAACTTGTTTGTATTGACTGGTTTTACTGCATTGAAATATAAAATCATCAGGGAATGATTGTATTCTTGCACTTTCTCTTACTGTTGGAACTCTATTAAATTCATAATGAAAATGATGTCTATGACCTGTATCGATAGTAAAACTAGGTTTTTGACTGTTGAGCCTTGTCCAAGCTATATTAACCTTTCTTGTCTCGTGCAATTCTTTTGGCAAACTTTTATAATTACCTCCATCTGGAACCATTGCAATTATTTCAACCGTTTTTTCTTTGTGTTCGGTAATTTGATGATTGAATATATACTTATTGCCATTTCGCATTTGTTTTTGAAATGGACTTTTATACTCGTTTAAATAAGGTGTTCCATCATTAATTGTATGTTTCGTTAAATCTGAAATAGCTTCTTCTGAAGTTACTTTATTATTTGGTGTTGTTGGAACTGGAAACTTAAATTCTGCCCCACTTTTTAAACCTACAAAAAAAGCTCTTTTTCTATTTTGAGGCACACCATAATCGGAAGCCAATAATATTTGATGTGAAACTTTATAGTCAAGTTTTTCAAAATCCTTTATTATTTGATTTTTAATAGCTCCTTTTCCCATTGACATAATGTTAGGTACATTTTCCATTAGAAAAGCTTTAGGCTTGAAATGTTCTACAAAATTCACAAAGGTTTTGTAAAGTTGATTTCTTTCATCTTCTATTATTCTTTTTCCTGCAATAGAAAAACCTTGACAAGGTGGACCTCCAATTATGACGTCAACTTTATCAATTTTTTCATTTTCCGAAACAGTAATTGGATTTAGTTCGAGTAAATCAGCTACAATTCCATTAGAGTCTTTATGATTAAAATTAAATGTTTCTATGGCATCTTTCCATTTATCAATACCCAAAGATATTTTATATCCTGCATCAATAAAGCCTTGTGATAATCCTCCACAACCACAAAAAAGGTCTATTACAGTGTTTTTTTTACTCATTTTCAAAATTTAATTTTCCTTGTTTGCTATTAGTGTTTCTTATATAGTTAGCTGTGTCTTCTGCGACACTAAAAATTGATTCAGAACATTTGTATTTAAATGCTTCTCGTGCAAATTTGTCTGCAAAAAATAAGTCAGTTATTTTTTGTAAATCGAGATTAAACAATTTCGATAATGATTTGAGTTTTGACTTACTAAATTTTTGAGTTCCGTTTTCAATTCGACTAATTGCACTAGAATTTATTCCGATTTTTGCTCCAAATTCAGTTTGAGTCCATTCTCTCTTTTCCCTTTCGGTTTTTATGAAATGTCCAAAACTTGCCATTTTTTTGATTTTATCAATTTAGGATTTGACCTATTTTTAGCAAATGTAATGCTAATTTGCGAATTTTGTATCAAGTTAGTGAATGTTTTTGGGTGGCGGTGGGGAAGTGAAAGCTCTTTTTATTTTGTGAGGTACGAGCAAAATGAAATGTGCTTGAACGTGCGGTCGGCTTTTTTTAGCTTGTGTACAACGTTCAGGCTAAGCGCAGTTAAATCTTTTTCGTGTTATCACTGAACTTCCTAAAATGCACAAAGCAATTGGCTTTTGCGCAATGGATGTATTTATTTTTTCTCTTAAATACTGAATTGAGCGAAAACGAATTGCTGCTTGCTCAGAAAACACTCTTTGACCGAAGGCACGTAGGGAAAAGTGTGTTTGTTCACTGTCGTTCATTAATATTCCGATTTAATTGCGTTTAGCCATTGTTAGCTGGCGTATTTTTCTTTTAGTTCGAGCTTCTTTATGCGAGAACGGATTGCTCCCTCATTTCTCCCAAAAATTTCACTCAATTCCTTTATCTTCTTTCCCTCACAAAAAAGTAATTCTAATTTTTCATCCGCATCTTGTGTCCAAGGTTCATAGGCTTTTTTATGAGTTTTTCTTATTTCCTCAATGTCATATGCTTTTTCGATTTCTCTTTCATATAAAATATCCGCTTCTTCAATCAATGCTTTGGTAATTGATATATTCCAAGCTGTCATTGTTTTATGCCATCGCTTGTATTTTAAGAATAATTCCCAATCCAGTTGAATTATCTTTTCTAGTTGGTAATCGTTGTCAAATTTTACAATAAGAACATATTCAAACTTCTGCTTATCTGCTGTATCAGAGTTAGGATGTTCAAGTCCATAAAAAACTCCTGTCAAATTTCCAGTTGTCGATTTAACACTATATCTATCTCCGTTTCTACTTATTGCATCAATATTTTGAGTTCCAGCAGGAGCAGCTTGAAGATTTGACATTCCAGATGTATTATTGAAATGTTCAATTGCTAAATACTCGCCTAAATCTCCCAATAAATTTTTAGTCCGAATTACGCCACGTTTTTTCAGTTGTTTAATAATCCTAGAATAGGTTTGGATTAGTTCTGTTGTATTTAATTCGTCTAAATTCATTCGTATTGTTCGTCATATGACAGCTAACGGTTTCGGCTATGATTTCGTTGTGGAATCATCCGCAGGATTATTCCACAACGAAATCAGCCATTGATTTATACTTTTATTTTGGTGTGGCACAAAACCACAATGAATTATAGCCATTGTT
>CAZXYA010000629.1:0-5191 GCA_964644655.1 uncultured Saprospiraceae bacterium
AATTTATTAACGAAGGATTATTGTTAAGTGGTCCTATGAATTGGGGTAAGCACAGACTACCTAATAGATAAACAGAAAGAAAATTGATAATTATCCGTTGGGAAGCTAATCCGTTGGGCGTGTTTTTTTCCAACGGATTAGGTTTCCCAACGGATTTTAGATATATTATTAAAATAGATAATATCAGTTTTTAATCTGACGTTCTAGACTTTCCCTAGGAAAGCACAGCAATATTTTTAATTTCGTAGGTTGCTAAAGTTTTATCGCCGGTGCAAAGATGTCAATAACTAAGTAGGAAAATTTGTCTAAAACGGACAATTAATTGCATAAAAAGACCAACTGTTTTTTGATGAATAACTATCTGCTAATTTTTTAGTTATTGAAATCCTATTTTTACAAAAAAATGAAAAATGGAAAATACCATCTATGACCAATTAGGCGAAGAAAACTTACAACAATTGGTCAACAAATTCTATGAATTAGTATTGGAAAGTCCAGTTTTGAGACCACTTTTTAATACGGATATGGTCTTAGTTAGAGCGAAGCAAACGGCTTTTTTAACGCAATTTTTGGGTGGCCCATCTAAGTATAATCAAACTTTTGGACGACCAATGATGCGGGCTAGGCATTTGCCTCATAAAATTACAGAGGAAGCGGCGGTAGAATGGTTAAGTTGTATGAATGCAGCTATTAGAACCTTGGATATTTCGGATGATTTTAAGACAACATTATTTAATTGTTTTCCTCGACTGGCAGCGCATATGGTGAATAGTTAATCGGTGGCGAGTTATCAGTTGTCGGTTGTCGGTTGTCGGTATCTCAAAGGAACAGATTGCTTTTCATGGAGCGTACCTTTATTTAATAACTACTCAATTTCTCTTTGAAATACTGTCCTTGCCGAGAAGGGGTAAATTCCCAATCCAAAAACAGCATAGGCGACCATTGAGGGTCAAATACCCAAACCACATAGGAAATATCTTTTTCGTCGCAATAATCAGTTATTGCTTCCCCATAAGCTTCATCGCTAATGACAGGAATATGCGCTCCTTTGGCTTCGGGTTCACAAAAACCGACTTCTGTTAGAATTAAAGGGTATTTTTCTTTCATATGTCCCCAATCGGCGGTCCATTCATCAATCCAAGGTTGCGCTCTTTTCTGTGGATAAGGATGACTAACATAAGCAATTCCTTCGGCATTAATCGGTTCTTTCTTAGCAGCTCTTAAATCGTATGCCCAATTAAATCCAGCTACCAAAGGAATTCCCTTTCCTCTTTTTTTGCGAATGGTCATAATAATCGCTTCCATCATTTCTTTCCATTGCGCCCAGGTACAATTGCCTAATTGACCAGCTTGTAAAGTCGGTTCATTAAAGAGTTCATAGAAGGCAACGGTTGGATTATCTCCATAGTATTTGGCGATGGTACTCCAAAATTTTAAGGTCTGTGTTAAATCTGTTTGATACATCGGCGCTTGGTATTTTTCGGTTTTTAAATTACCGATACTATGCCAATCAATAATGACATACATGCCCAATGCTCCTGCCCAATTGATGCCATCGTCCAATAATTGTAAATAGTCCTTTTTCCCTCTTTTTGCCCAAGCTGTGGGATGAACGGGAAAGCGAACGACCGTAGCGCCCCAATTTTTCATTTCTTGAAAGTAGCGTTTATTCCATTGTCCATCAATCGCTAATTTGTCAGGATCACTCGTATTCAATCCTCGAAAAACTATTTTTTGACCTTCCTCATCTACAAATTGATTGCCTTGGACCATTATTCTACTTAGCGTAGCAACATCACTCTGTGCGTAACTAGTGTTTATCACTAAACTAAATAAACCAATAAATTGGAAAGTAAAAAGTAGTAGAAAGGAGGTCCGACAATTACTCATAGTTTTGGTTATTAAGAATAAAATGTTAGTCGCCCAAAATACTCTGGAAGAAAGGCAACATCTGTGTTATATTACATCCGTGTTATAAAATGAACACGGACGTAATATAACACAGATATTTATCCCTTTTTTAACTAACTATTAGAGCGTTGATAAAATAGTTAGGGTTGTGTATGGAATAACTTCGTATTTTAGGCTGCTTCTTTTGCACTTACTTTTACTTTGAAATCAGTCATAGTATCAACAATACTCCTTCTTTCAAAGAAAAACTAAGCACAAAATAACCTACCCTAAATTTACGACCTTATTTCATACACAACCCTTAAATACCTGTTGATACAGAAATGCTTCTTATTCAGACAATACATTATCATAAACCTGCACCCGTCCCCATAAATCCTTATAATCTGCTACAAATTGCTCATGAATCGGTTCTGTCTGATAAGCATCTTGGTCTGCTTTGCTTTTGAAATGGCAAATCCAGGCATAGTCATAGCTATTGTCTACCACATCCCTTGGTGTTCCTGCTGGAGGGCCATAAAATACCTTATAAATTTGAGGACATTCCTTCAATTTGCCCATTCCATTTTTAACAAAATCTGCTTTTTGTTCGGCGGTGACTTCTGCTTTCATCCAGAAAAAAACGGTGTGAATAAAAGCAGTTTCCTCTTTAGCAGGTGCTGCCAAAGCTTTTTCGGCTGCTGCTAATTTTTCTTTTAGGCTGTTCAGTTCGTTTTGCATAGTTGTATCGACTTGATTGCAAGCGGTTAATAAAATAATAATTAAAGGGAGTAAATATTTCATTTAATATATTTTGATTAAAAATAGTGGATTTTAAAACCTAAAGAATGCTGAAAAATAAGGGTATACTTTTAAAATTACAAATTACCAATCATCAAGATTTTTTTAATTTTAATTTGCATTTTAATTGATTCCTAAAGATACTTTTCTAATTGGAAAACTGGCTATTATTTAGTTTAAAAATTAACAAAATCAATAACCGACAAGCGACAACGACTATAACTAATCTCCTATAAGTAATAAGAATTAGACTTTGGCTACTTATATTTGTGAGAAATCCAGTTTTACAGGTAAACCGTGTAGCAATCACTAGATACCGCTTTAAACAGAATTACTTTTATCATGAAAAAGATATATTATTTCCTTTGTTTTTGTTTTTTAACCATCAATTTAATCGCTCAACCTAATAGTGACTTAGCTAATTTGACAGCTGCTTTATTGAGTGATACGCCAATTGAAGAAGATTTACAGGAATTATGTGACCAATATGGTGGCAGAGTGACTGGTACCGAAGCAAACGCCAAAGCAGTAGATTGGGGCTTGCGTAAGTTTATAGATGCAGGTGTGGCGGCCCAAAAAGAATCTTTTAAAATTGCTTCGCTTTGGGTAGAAAACTCAACCATTGCCGAAGTGACAGGTACGACTAATTTCACCCCTAAGGTAGTCGCTAAATATTTCTCTAAATCAACGCCCAAAGAAGGAATGACGGCTTCAATTATTGATGTAGGGTATGGAACAGCAGCAGATTTTGAAAAAGCAGGTGATGCCGTCAAAGGCAATTTTGTTTTAGTAGAACACGATTTATGTTTAGATGTAGATGGCCTTTTTATTGAATATGCCAATGCTGCCAAAGCGGATGCCTTAGCTGCTGAAGCAGGAGCAATTGGTATTATTAATATGGCCTCTCGTCCTAAAAAATTACTCTATCGTTTTATTGCTTCTGATGGATACGATCACGGATTAATTAATTTAGTCATGGGTAGGGAAGATGCCAAGCGTTGCCAAAGAGTATTGAGAGCAGGCGGGAAATTGGATTTTTCAGCCACCTTAGATGTAGCATACACGGGCGAACAAACAAGTCATAATGTAATTGCAGAAATCAAGGGGTATGAAAAACCAGAAGAAGTAGTCATTATTGGTGCCCACTTAGATTCTTGGGGCTTAGGAACGGGAGCAAATGACAACGGCTGTAATGTAACAATGATGATTGACATTGCCAGACAGATGATTAAAATGGGGGTAAAACCAAAACGAACAATCCGATTTGCGCTTTGGAATGGAGAAGAACAAGGTTACTTTGGTTCTCAAGGATATACGCAATTGCATCAGGCCGAATTAGACCAGCATATTATGAAAATGTCGGTAGATATTGGTAGCGGTGGCATAACAGGTTTTTTCACCAATGGTCGAGAAGAATTGGTGAAAGTGACCAAAGAGGTTATGAAACCCGTTGCTGGATTAGGGGCCAATTCTATCTTAAATATACCGATTGTCGGGACCGATAATTTTGATTTTATGTTAGAGGGGGTTGGCAATTTAGTAGCGAGTCATAAACCGTTTAATTACGGGCAGAATTATCATGCGGAGTCAGATACTTACGATAAAGTAGACCTAGAGCAATTAAAAAGAAATTCAGCAATTGTGGCAGCCGTTACTTTAGGCTATGCCAATTTACCAGATTGGAAAGTTAACTGGCAGCGACAATCTAGGGCAGAAATAGCTAAAGAAATTGTCGAAAAACATAATTTAGAATTTTCTATGCGGATGTTTGGGGTTTGGGAATCTTGGGTAGATGGGAGTCGGGGTAGGAAGGAGTAGCCAATTGTCTGTGTTTCTTCAATAATAGATTACTAAGGTTTCTAACACGAATTAATGAAGGAACACAGATATTAGACGGCAATAGATTCGCAGCATTTATTTTAATGACGTTCGATACTTAATGAAATGATTAACTAGCAGGTATAGCTGCTTTCCCTGAAATTTGGAGTTACATTGATTTGACGATCTTTCATAATCTAGTTCCTTTCTACTTAAAATTACTGTTTTGAATTCTAATTCAAACTTTTCCTATTGCTTTTCCTTGCTCTATAATTCTTTAGAATAGAGGATTATAGGTCGAAACTTTAAAGTTGTTTTTATGGTTGAAATTTATAATAAACAACCTTTAAAGTTGATTTAAAGCCTCTATTAATGTATATTTGAACTTTAAAGTAATAAGTATCCTTCTTGAACAAACCTTTAAAACTTATGACTACAGAAGAACAAGTAGAAGAATTTCTAAATAACTTCAAAATAAAACTTCAAATATGGGGCTTATTATTTAGGAAAGATAGAGGTAAAAATGCACAAACACTTTTAGATTTAGAATTGACAGTAATTAAGGTTAAGGAAATATTAGGTGAATTAGAAGTAGAAGATTATTGTGAAGGCCCTATAACCGAAAAAATGATGGGCGGTGCGGATATGTGGGTATTTGGCGTTATCATTAAAAGAAATGAAA
>CAZXYA010000630.1:0-4428 GCA_964644655.1 uncultured Saprospiraceae bacterium
AGTACAGGTTGGGAAGGCAATCCTTGTAATATGCACCTCAATGACTTGGCAAAAGACATTAAAAAAGGGGTCAATAAAGAAGAGTTGATTGGCTTGATTTTCCATACGATCGGGGTAAGTGATGGGATGTCTATGGGCACTTCTGGTATGCGCTATTCCTTAGTTTCTAGGGATATTATTGCGGATTCTATAGAAACAGTCGCTTCTGCACAATGGTATGATGGTATCGTGGCGGTCGTAGGTTGTGATAAAAACATGCCTGGGGCAATGATGGCTATCGGCCGATTGAATCGACCAAGTATTTTAGTTTATGGAGGGACGATTCAGCCAGGTTGTGTGGCGGATAAAAAATTAGACATCGTTTCTGCTTTTGAAGCATTAGGACAGAAAGTAGCAGGTGATATTACAGAAGAAGATTTTAGAGCAGTTGTCAAAAATGCTTGCCCTGGGGCAGGTGCTTGTGGCGGAATGTACACCGCAAATACGATGTCTTCTGCTATTGAAGCAATGGGCATGAGTTTACCCTATAGTTCTTCTAATCCAGCAGTAAGTACCGATAAGGCAGAAGAAATGGATAGAGTTGGAAAGGCAATGAAGAACTTATTAGAAAAGGACATCAAGCCACGAGATATAATGACGCGGGCAGCATTTGAAAATGCCTTGACGTTAATTACTGTTTTAGGTGGATCTACCAATGCGGTCTTGCACATGATAGCAATGGCAAAATCAGTTGGTGTGCCATTGACAATTGATGATTTCCAGATGATTAGTGATAAGACGCCATTTTTGGCAGATTTAAAACCTAGTGGTCAATATGTGATGGAAGATTTATTTAAGGTGGGTGGCGTACCAGCCGTTTTGAAATTATTATTAAAAGAAGGCTATATCGACGGTAGTTGTATGACCGTAACAGGTAAAACATTAGCAGAAAATCTAGCCGATTTACCTGGCTTGACAGAGGGGCAAGATGTGGTACATGGATTTGATAATCCAATTAAAGAATCAGGGCATTTAAGAATTCTTTATGGCAATTTGGCCGAAGCTGGTGCGGTGGCAAAGATTACAGGAAAAGAAGGCTTAGTATTTGAAGGCTTGGCTAAAGTATTTGATGGCGAACCAGCAGCCAACGCCGCCATAGTCGGTGGACAAATCAAAGAAGGGGATGTAATTGTCATTCGCTATTCTGGACCTAAAGGCGCACCGGGAATGCCAGAAATGTTAAAACCAACTTCCGCTATTATGGGGGCTGGTTTGGGTAAAAAAGTGGCTTTGATTACTGATGGTCGGTTTTCTGGTGGAACACATGGTTTTGTGGTCGGTCATATTACACCAGAAGCACAAGTAGGTGGTTTAATTGGCTTATTAAAAGATGGCGATAAAATTACAATTGACGCAAATAAAAATATCATTAAAGCACATATTACTAAAAAAGAGATTAAAGCAAGAAGAAAAGAATGGAAAGCGCCAAAAAGTCCAGCAACTTCTGGTATTTTGCGTAAGTATATGCACAATGTTTCTTCGGCTAGTGAGGGCTGTGTGACAGATGAGTTTTAGAAATGATGAATGATGAATGATAAATTCGTCGTAACTATTCACCAACAAAGTCAGCAATAGGTATTTTTTCTACCATAGAGTCATTTAAGTTCATATAGTTGATTTTAGGAGACCTCTTAAATGAACTTATATGTCTTAAATGGTAAAAATAAAAATATGCTGAACAGTTACAATTCGTCAATTATTTCATCTACTTCATTTTTAGATTATTTTAGGAATACTAAACAGGTTTATAAAGATTTACGATTGAACTTGAACATAAAACCCATTCAAAATTCAATCATTCAACAATCAAAATTAGTTGAATAATGAAAGTACAACACAAGGCGGATGCCGCCAAAAATGGACAAGCCGCAAAGACGGACAAACCCCCAAAAACAGAACGCATCAATGGGGCTGAAGCAGTTGTCAAATGTTTGATTGCTGAAGGAATTAAGACCATTTATGGCTACCCTGGTGGGGCAATTATGCCAACTTATGATGCGATGTACGGCTACCAAGATGAGTTGCAACATATCTTAGCACGCCACGAACAAGGGGCGATTCATGCCGCAGAAGGGCATGCTAGAGTGACTAGAAAAACCGCAGCTTGTATTGCGACTTCTGGACCTGGCGCATTGAACTTGGCGACAGGGATAGCGGATGCTTATTTAGATTCTGTGCCTTTAGTTTGTATCACAGGGCAGGTTTTTAGTGGTGTTTTGGGGTCAGATGCCTTCCAAGAAACAGATGTGATTGGTTGTACGATGTCTATTACTAAATGGAATTATCAAATCACCAAGCCCGAAGAAATTCCTAGCGTTTTTGCGAAAGCATTTTATATCGCTAATACAGGGCGACCAGGACCAGTAGTTATTGATATTACCAAGGATGCTCAAAATGGGTTATTGGATTTTCATTATGAAAAAATGACTAAAATCCGAACCTATCATCCAAGATTAAAGCCGAAGCAATCTGCTTTGGAAAAAGCAGCGGATTTAATCAACAAAGCTAAGAAGCCTTATATTTTAGCTGGACATGGTATCCAAATTGCAGGGGCAGAAACCATCTTTACAAAGTTCATTGAAAAAACAGGTATTCCAATTGGTTGTACGGTTCATGGCTTAGGCACTATTCCTAATGATCATAAACTACATACGGGTATGCTAGGCATGCACGGAAATTATGGTCCTAACATTAAGACCAACGAATGTGATGTGTTGATTGCGATTGGAATGCGCTTTGATGATCGAGTAACAGGCAATTTAGAGAAATATGCCAAGCAGGCAAAAGTTATTCATATTGAAATTGACCCGTCGGAAATTAATAAAAATGTCCACGCACATGTGCCAATTATAGCAGATGCCAAAGATGCTTTGAACAAATTATTACCGATGGTCAAAAAGCGAACGCATAAGAAGTGGTTGGCAGAATTCCGTGCAGCAGATAAAATTGAATACGAAAAGGTTATAAAAAGAGATTGTGGACCTTCTCCAGAAGGAGAAATCCGTATGGGTCAAGTAATGAAAGAAGTCTCTGACCAAACTAATGGACAAGCCATTGTTGCGACCGATGTAGGACAACATCAAATGATTGCCGCTCGCTATTATAAATATAATACGACCAATTCTTGGGTTTCTTCTGGCGGTGCAGGGACGATGGGCTATGGCTTACCAGCGGCTTTTGGAGCTAAATATGCAGACCCAAAAAGAGAAGTAATCTGTGTTTGCGGAGATGGTGGTTTTCAAATGACCATTCAAGAATTGGGTTTATGTGCGCAATGGAATGTAGGGGTAAAAATTCTTTTATTAGACAATAATTTCTTGGGGATGGTTCGCCAATGGCAGCAGTTATTCTTTGATAGACGCTATTCTTCGGTCGAGTTGGTAAATCCAGATTTTGTGACGATTGCAAAAGGATTTGGCGTAAAAGGAAAAACAGTAAGTGACCCTAAAAAATTGAAAAAAGCAGTTAAAGAGATGTTGGCACATGATGGCCCTTATTTATTGCATGTTCGGGTGGAAAAGGAAGAAAATGTCTTTCCGATGGTACCAAGTGGGGCTGGAATTGGAGACATACGTCTTGAATAATGATGAGTTATTAGTGATGAGTTATGAATAGTATGCTATGTTAAGTACAACTTGTCCCGATGATTATCGTGGATAGTCACAATAATATTTTCAAGGAATCAAAGAGCTTCTAGCACTTCAAATTCTGAAAGCTCTCTACTAAAACAAAAGGTCTAATTTCTATAAAAATGAAAAAAGAATATACTATATCCGTTTTTGCGGAAGACATGGTTGGCTTATTAAGTCGTATAGTTACAGTTTTTACTAGGCGACATGTCAACATTGAAAGTTTGGTAACTTCGGAATCTTCTATGAAGGGGATTTATCGGTTTATCATTGTTGTGACTGTTACAGAAGAAATGGTAGAACATTTGGTCAAACAAATAGAAAAGCAAGTAGATGTTTTAAAAGGTTTTTATTATGAAAATGATGAAATCGTTTATCAAGAAGTAGCTTTGTACAAAGTACCAACCGCTATTTTTTTAAAAGGCAATCATGTAGAAACCATCGTTCGAGCACATAATGCTAGAATTCTAGATATCGAGGAGGAATACATCGTCATAGAAAAAACAGGACATAAAAGTCAAACAGAAGCTTTACTAAGAGAATTGGAGCAAATTGGCGTTTATGAATTTACTCGTTCTGGTAGAGTAGCAATAACAAAACATCACGAACCTTTAAATCAATACTTGAAGGAATTAGAAGCAGAAGAAGTGCATTAAATAAGGAGGTTGATCCTTCTATTTGGAATGTTATTTGAACCCACCCTAAAAAATGCTTGCTATTTGTTAAGGAAATCCTAGTGGCAAAATGAGGTTAAATGGTG
>CAZXYA010000630.1:4438-5162 GCA_964644655.1 uncultured Saprospiraceae bacterium
GATACTTTCAAAGTATCGCCCACCATTTAACCTCATTTTACTAAAGTAGGCCTACCAAATATTAGGTCGTTAAATTTTAGGGTGGTTTCAAAAGAACGTTATAAAATTATCGTATTGAGTAATTTCAATAATTCTTTTTAAAAGAAAAAGAACTTAATTTCAAAATCATTGTCAATTTTATCCCCGATCAACAGCTTTTTAATTAAAAATAATGTAGTTTTGCACTCCTTTTAGGAAAATCCCAAAAGGTTTATTTATTTAAAATCCACAAAAAAATAACGTCGGCATAAATTTTATTAAAGTTTTACCCGACCTCTTAATTTTAATTGTTAAAAAGTCTTAGCGATGGATGCTATCAAATTTGTACAAGAACAATTAGCTAATAAAAGCGAATATCCTTCTTTTCGTCCAGGAGATACTGTAGCAGTTTCTTTGAAAATTAAGGAAGGTGAAAAAGAACGGATTCAGGTTTATCGTGGAGACGTTATCCAAATTAAAGGGCATGGTGCGACCAAAACCTTTACAGTAAGAAAAATATCTAATGGTGTTGGTGTAGAAAGAATCATACCTTTAGCATCTCCTGCAATTGCAGAGATTAAGGTATTAAAAAGAGGTAAAGTTAGAAGAGCTAAATTATATTACCTACGTGATTTAGTGGGTAAGAAAGCTAGAATTAAGGAACGTAAGTTCATTAAGAAATAATCGAATTCACATCAATTATTAT
>CAZXYA010000631.1:0-5160 GCA_964644655.1 uncultured Saprospiraceae bacterium
TGGCTTACCACCAAGTATGTGGACGGATGGTTTGGGTGGTCGTTTTATGGCTTTGAAAAATGATTTAGATAATCCAGATGCAGTTACTAGTTGCGTGGCCTATACTAATAGTACCATGGCTCAAAAATTGGATACTATGGATGAAGCCGCAGGAACGGCAGCGGTATTGAGTTATTTGGAACGAATAAGACCAAGTTTAAAAGGGGCTTTAAAACCAGTATTTCATTGGACTTGGTCTAATAATCGTTTTGCAGGTGGCGCCTATGCATTTTGGAAACCTGGACAAATTACTAATTACGCAAATATCATAGCCAATCCACATCAAAGAATTCACTTTGCAGGAGAACACACCGCTACCGTCAATAGAGGGATGGAAGGCGCAATGGAATCTGGAGAAAGAGCTGCTTTAGAAATTATGGATTTACTTGGATAATTAGGGAAGAATTCCATATTTGGTGGAACGTAAAATGTTGGGTCATCCAGTCTTGTTGCGGCGTCTCCTGCAGTTGGTAGAAACCAGCCATATTCAATAGCTTTTGTCATTATTTTTGTTTTTTCATCTTGAATTTTTCAATAATACTTAAAGGAATCGGACTTAAGCTTTTTGTACGTTTTTCTCTTTTTTATTAAAAAACGCTTGGTAAACAGCAATTCCTTCGTCGGTCAAATAGGGTCGAAGCACCAAAAAAAATCCTTCCAAGCCTTTATTTATATACTAGCTAAAGTCTTTTTAATAGTCTCAAAATCAGGCAATGACTTTCCATCTGTAATCTCTGCATATCGTACGATTCCTTCCCCATCTATTACAAAAGCAGACCGCTTAGAAAACTTAGATAAGCCCATAAAATCATCCTCGAATAAAACACCAAATTTGGCACTTTCGGTTCGATTAAAATCAGAAGCTAATTTAAAGTTGAGTTTATTTTCTGTTGAAAATTTCTGGAGTACAAAAGGAGAATCTACAGATGCACCGACTACTTCTGCACCTAAAGAGGCGTAATCATTTTCCTCATCTCTTGCGGTACACATTTGTGCAGTACATACGCTTGTAAAAGCTAATGGAAAAAAATGTAGAATTAAGTTTTTACCTTTAAAATCGCTTAGCTTAACTGGACTTAAATCTGTTCCAACTAACTTAAAATCAGGGGCTTTTTGCCCAACTTTTATTATAGACATATTGTAAGGTTTGAAGGATTTAGGGATTGAAGGATTGAAGATTGGGTAGGTACTACCTTCAATCCTTCTTTCCTTCAACCCTTCAATCCTTATTATTTAGTTTCTTCTTTTAGATAGTCAATTAGCATTTGTTGCTTATCCGCATCTTCAATTCCTATAAAAGCCATCGTAGTACCTGGTAAAAAATCATTTGGTTTTGCTAACCAATTTCGCAATTGCGTTTCATCCCAAACTATGCCAGAAGCTTTCATGGCTTCAGAATATTTATAACCTTCTGCCGTACCCGCTTTTTTTCCAAAAAGACCATGCAAATTTGGACCAGTTTTATGAGCTTCTCCCTTTTTAAGGCTATGACATGCTTGGCAAAGTAGAAATAACTTCTGGCCTTGAGTCATCTTTTTCTTTGGCTTTTTTGTAGTGGTTACTTTTTCGGGAGTTGGTGTTTGTTCCGTTGTTTGCTCTCCACCACACGCAATAATAAGGAAAAATAAAGTCAGTGTTGAAAATGTGAGGATAATTTTATTAAACTTCATAATGATATACTTTTAGTCTTTTAAGTAATGATTTTACTCAAATTGAGAATTGTTGAAGGTTACCTGTCTAAGGTTGTAAATTTTTAACGCACGCAAAGTCACAAAGACGCAAAGTTTTAATTGATTATCAATTATTTACAGACTTTAGTCTATTTTTCTAGTAATCAAATATTTACGACACTATACGGGTAGCCATATATGGTTGTGAATTATTGAAAATGAATGAATTATATTTATTAGTTTTCAGTTCATTCTTTCTTGACCCTAACCCATAGACCGATAGACTTGTTTGATAATTTGGTATTATGTTTAACCTGACACCTGATACCTATATCCCTTATTTCTCCGTCTGTACAATGAACCTCTACTGCTCCATTTTCTTCGCGAAATCCTATGACGGTTTTATTTAATAACACTTCATTTGAAAGGCTATTGGCCATGCCTCTTGATAATAAAGAATTACCACCTTTGACCATTTTCCAAGATTTGCCATCTGGGAAACTCAATTTTGAATTAAATCCATTTACATGGTATCGTCGTAGCTCATTAATAGCAGAAGTCCTACTCATACCACCAGAGTGAATGATGACATTCATCAGGCGAATAGTTTCTTCATTGACCCCTTTAGACCTCAAATATTGGTTATGTGGAATATCATATTTTTGAAATTCTTTAGTTAACCAATGGTCAAGCGGTTTATCTAATAGCGGATTATCTTGATGGGAAATGGTCGAAAGAAAACGATGGGGCAATAAATCTCGATTTTCTCCTTCAATAGGGTTGAGCGGACTACTTGCCCAATCTTCGGCGGTAATGTTTTGACCTTTAATTCGATACATCCAAGGTCGATTATTATTATTTGCCTCTGGGCTATGTAATTCCAAGCGAAGTCTATTAGCAGTACTAATCATTCGTGCATAATTGGCACCAATGTATTCCCCTGCCGCCTCAGGTTTTCCAGGAATATCTTCTAGAGTATACACTCGTCCACCGAGTCTATTTCTACCTTCCAAAACCAATACATCTAGGCCTGATTCTTCTAGTAGGGTTGCAGCATTTAAACCCGAAAGCCCTGCACCTACAACAATAGCATCATATTTTTTTCTAGCTGGACCACTAGGTGTTTTAGGTTTATCATTTGCAGAGGTCTTATTATCTGTTTTGCAGTTGGATAGCCCCATGCTACTAGAAATGACGGCTGCACCAGCTACGCCTCTTACAAAATTTCTTCTTGATATTGCCATGACTTTCTATTTTTCGGATACTAATTTTTTCAACTTTAGCTGCAAGCCTAAATTAGCAGTTATAAGCTACTAAAGAAAGTCCACCAAACACCGTCAGGGTCAATAACTGCGAATGCTTTGCAGTTTCCATAGGGCGCAATATTAACCTTGCTTAATGGCTGGTGAATATTTGTATTTTTTGTCCTTAAATGTTCATAATATGCCTCAATTCCTTTTTCGACTTCTACTCGGTAGGTTAAAAATCCTCGGTTAGGAGGAATAGCTTTATGAGCAAAGTCTCTTCCTTCGACTCCGTCAAATTGAATGATTTGAAAGACGACATCTCTAGTACCATCTACTGAAAAAATATTTGCTTTACAACTTACATTTGGAATAACATTGAATGGAATACCAAACATATTTTCGCCTTCCTTTTTAACTTCATATTCGTTGAGTAAGGCATAACCTAAAACGTTTTCATAAAAGTGTCGGGCTTTCGCTAAATCTTTGACCACAATTGAGGAATTGTAAAGATGCGTAGGTAATTTAAACTCATCTTTTAACTCTAGTTTTGGCACTTTTCTATGCGTAATGGCAACGATTATATCATCATATCCTTGCATCAATACATCGTATAATTGAAAAGGACCCATCGTTTGGAAAAGCGGGTCACTTAATCCATGCCATCCCATTTCTCGCATATCATCGAATGTTTCTTGTACATTATGGACTCTTAAATTGATGTCCATAATTCCCCCTGTTTCGTAGGATTTTTGGGAAGAACGGATATAATCTTGTTGGACGCCATTATACTTGACCAATCGCAATAAACCGGTTGGATGATTATCAAATTGAATCAATAATTCATCTCCTGATGCCTCGGCTGGTAAGTTCCAAAAATCGAGCATTGGTTGAGTAGTTTGATACTTTCCGACGACCTCCCAGCCACCATAATCACAGAAAAAATGCTTTACTCTTTCCATGTTTCCGACACTGTAAATGATTTCTTGTATATTTTTTAATTGGAACATTATAACTTGGATTTCGCTGATTTTGAAAAAAGAAAATAAAAACAATTTAAAATATAATTCTGTTTTTAGTCGTAAATAAAATGTAATCAGAATTAAATTTCGCAATACTGTTCTTCAATCGAACTAGCCCCCGCATCACGGTGGCGGCTGCCTGTTAAAAACTGCGGAGCGGTTGTTTTTAACTAGAATTTTTTGTTACTTTTTTTTTCAATGAAAAAAAGTAAGGCAAATAACTGGCTAAAAAGGGTTGAATGTTTTTTTCTCATTTTGAATTCAGCGAAACGTAAGTTATAATAATGTTTATTCTAATTTTTTTGTAGAAAAGAGCTTCCAGAACTCCAAGTTTTTATTATTACCCACAGAAAAAAATGTTTGAAACGGGGACGAAGCTACGCTCCTTATTGCCGTTTTGGGTATCATTGTGCTACAGACAGGGTCGAAGCTACGCTCTTTTCGATAAAATTGACAAGTCTTGGCATTTTTTAGGAGCATAGCTCCGACCCTGTCTGTAAAAAAGCCATTTTCAATTGTGTTTTCCTAAAGGAGCGTAGCTTCGGCACTTCAAAACCTATTCTTTGGATAATGATAGAACGTCAGTTTTGGAAGCTCTAAGCTATTTGGAATAGGGTCTAATAATTAGCTTGAATTTTTCTGTTTTGCAATACCTTTAGTTTAGGGAATTGGAAAAATATAACCTACCCATTCTGCACTTTTATTTTGCCCTTCTGTTGCATTGTCAAAATACTCATTACCCGTTGGGGTAACTCCGTTTTTGACGCCTTACATAAGAACAAACTAAAATCACATTTTTGGGTACCTTATTTATTTCCAACTCCCTTACAAAATATTTTCTTTCAAGTAATCTTGATAATTTTTTAAAATGGTAGCTCTTTTTTCATCTGAAATTCTGGAAACGCCATATGCTACAAAAGGCGATAGCACTTTATATCCAATCAAACCTAAAATACCTTCATTGATATTTCTTAAAATATCGTCCATTGTTCGACCATGCGCGCCATCTAAAGTATAAAAATTGGAAGGACTACCTGTGGTAATAGATAAAAAGGCTTTTTTTCCTTTGAATCGACCATTCGGCCCCAAGCCATATTTCCCGCCATAAGCAAATCCATAAGCTAGCACTCTATCGACCCAGCCTTTTAAAATAGCTGGCATATCAAACCACCACATTGGAAAATT
>CAZXYA010000632.1:0-5149 GCA_964644655.1 uncultured Saprospiraceae bacterium
CTGCAAATCGAGGCGCCCATTCTTTAGAAACACTTCCTCCAGCAGAAAAAATTGCGATGTCTGGTTTGGCAGCAACAGCAGTCTCTAAACCAATAATAGTATGCTCTTTTCCTTTAAATGCTAATTTTTTACCTACAGAGCGCTCAGAAGCGACGGGTAAAAATTCAGTAATCGGAAAATTTCTTTCGGTTAGTACCTCACACATAACTGTACCAACTAATCCTGTTACGCCAACAACAGCAACTTTCATCTGAAAAAAAATTTGTGGACTTAAAAAACAGTAATATAAATAGGTAAAAAATGATGCTTCTTTTCCTTTAGCCGTTTTACTCAAGTCACGTATTAAAGTAAATGAACATACGAATAATCTTTAAGATTTGTTACTGACTAGCAAAAAATCTCATAAATTTATCAGCTTTGTATGTCCGTTAATTTTAGATTTGCAAAGATAGGGGCATTTTATCTTTATTGCTACTTTAAAAAGAAGTTAACTTGTCTGTTATCTCTCCTAAATTTCATTTGTGTCTGTAAATTAACGCTTAATCTTAAAAATAATGAGCAAACTAATTGTTCTATACATTTTCTCTTTCTTTTTAGTTCCGCTTACCGCACAAATTGTTGATATCAAACAATACGATATTATCATTAATGAAATCATGGAAGATCCAAGTTTAGATGGAGGAGGAACTTTAGGTTTACCAGAGGAGGAATATGTAGAATTATACAATCGAAGTGATAAAACTATTAATTTAGAGGGGTTTGTTTTTACAGATGGCAGCAATAGGCTAGCCACTTTTCCTGCATATCAAATGCTTCCAAATACTTATTTGACTATAGGCAAAACTAGTGCGGATGATTTAGGTGCTTTTGGTAATTTCCTAGGCTTACCAAACTTTCCAACTTTAAGTAGCGAAGAAGAACTCGTTTTAAAAAATGAATTTGGAGAAACGATTGACGTAGTAAAATATACACAAGATTGGTACGGTAGTTCAAGTACCGCAAGCGGAGGTTATGCGCTTGAGCGATTGGATCCTAATAATCCATGTTTAGGCGCTATTAATTGGCAAGGAGCAACTTCCTTTTTAGGAGGTACACCGAGTGATCAAAATAGTGTAATTAATATGGTGGCTGATTTACCCTTGAATTTGATTGATGCTTATCCACTTAGTTCAGCTCAAATAAAATTGTCTTTTGACATAGCGGTTGACCTAGAGCATTTATTGGATATTACTAATTATACTATTTCTAATAATGAAGTTATGGATATTGCTTTAATCGAAAATAATTTTAAGGAAATTATCTTGGAATTAGCCAATCCACTAATCCTCAATCAGGTGGAAATAATCACTATTGCGCTTGCTTTACAAGATTGCCTCGGGCAGCCAATTACAGGACAAAGGACTTATCCAATTGCTTTACCCATGCTACCTAATTCTAATGATTTGATTATTAATGAAATTCTGTTTAATGCCCAAACAGGCGGTACGGATTTTATAGAACTTTTTAATCGTTCTGAGAAAACCATTGATTTAAATGGGCTAATTCTAGCCAATCAAGCTTTAGACAATCCGCAAATAAAAGCCATTGCTATTCAAAAATTAATTTTCCCAAACGATTTTATAGTCTTAACAGAAAGCCCTAGCGACATTCAAAACCGTTATACTGTTCAAGATCCTAACGCTATTTTCAACCAAGATTTACCCACTTTTGAAGATAAGGAGGGGCATATTCAATTATATACCAATAATGGCCTAGAAACTATTTTTCTGGATGAATTTAATTATTCTGATGATTTTCATACACCTTTATTAAATGATGAAAATGGTGTTTCTTTAGAACGAATCAATCCTAATTTGCCTACACAAGATGCAGGGAATTGGCATTCTGCCGCTGCTGCTGTAGGCTATGCTACACCTACTTCTCAAAATTCTCAACAAATAGTGACTAATACAACTAGTACCACCATTTTCACTTTAGCTAACACTCGAATTTCTCCTGATGGCGATGGCTTTGAGGATGTACTGCAAATTAATTATGTTACTCCACAAGCAGGTTATACCGCTACTATTCATATTTATAATGCCAATGGGCAGCTTGTTGATAAAATAGCCCAAAATGAATTATTGGCCACGGAAGGGAGTTTTAAATGGGAAGGAGTCACTTCAGATGGACAGAAGGCACCTATTGGTATTTATGTGCTTTGGATAGCGTATTTTAATTTGGAGGGTACGGTGGAACGGGTGAAAGAGGCGGTTGTAGTAGCAGGAAAATTATAACCTAAAATTCCAAAGAAAAACTAACGTTAGGCGTAAACCCCAACATCAAAGCTTCGACACTAGTTATTTGATTAATAGAATCGTTTCCTCTTTGGTTAGGAATAGAGCGAATATACTGTTTGTATTTTACATTCTCTCTATCCAATACATTAAAAATGGAAGCCCCTATTCTCGCTTTTGTAAACCCAATATTAAATTTATAGCCAGCGGAAATATCTAATCTAACATAATCTTTTAAGTAAGAAATTCTATCTCGAACGGATAGTAATTCTCTATCTTGTTGCCCTTCAATAATCGTTAAATCAGTATAGGCTCGTCCAGAACTAAAGACATAAACAGCAGAAAAGTCAAATTTTTTGTAGCGATATTGATTCACTAATTTTATTTGATGCCGACGGTCATCTATGGAAGGAAAAGGATTGCCGTTATCTATCTTTCGAAAACTATGGGTTGTTTTACTTAAAGTATAAGACAACCAACCTGTATAATTTCCAGCACTCTTTTTTAATAAAACATCTATGCCTTTAGAAATACCCGTGCCATTATAAAATTCAAAAGCTTTATCAAAAGCAGTATTTACCGACCCTTCTAGGAAGCCATTTTCTGTGGGCGCAAACTGGGTAACACCATCCAAACTTTTATAATACCCTTCTACATCTAATTCAAAGCCCTCCTTTTTTAAATTAAATCCTGCCATACATTGTTTGGAAGATGCGACAGGAGATTCGCCTCGTTTGTCTGTGCTTAAGACCCAATAATCATAATTTTTTCCGAAGCGGTCTTCTCGTTCGTTTGTTCTCAAAAACTGATAGTATTGACTACAAGAGGCTTTTAAATTTAGGTGGTCACTTACTTTATAAGAAAGACTGAATCTAGGAGATAAATAATTTTTCTGCGTTACGGTATAATAGGTATTCCTTAGCCCTAAACCAATTGTCAGCTTTTTGAATTCCCTCAAATTATATTGTGCATAAACAGAATGCTGGCTACCCGTTAAATCCTGATTTAAAAATTGTTCGTCATCAATTATTAAATCAGATTTTACGTCATTATTTACCAAATGATAGCCAAAGACCAATTGCTGTTTTTCGTTAATTTCCCAAGCATTTTTAATATTTAATTCTGTGCCTTTTATCGAATTTAAAAAACTATTAGTTATCGCTAAAGTGGTATCAATTCTAACATTTTCTTGATTGTTTGGAGGCGCTCCAGGTCTTGGCGTTCTTGTTATAGTTCTAATTAAAGTAGAACTAATAGACTGTTTTTCGCTATAAGTTGAATAAGCTAAATTGATATTGGTATGAATCTTAGGGTTCCATTGATGGTCTAGTTGTAAACTTGTTCCTTGATTATCCCATTGAGCAAATTCATCAAGCATTTCTATATTTTTCACTTCATCTCTCCTATTATTTCTATCGTTTCGAGTGTCAAATTCTATTTCATAAATGGTATTTAATTCATCAAAACCTTTAAAATAACTCGCAGAAACAGTAGATTTTTGACCAAATTTCCAAATCCATTTGGCATTGAAATCATGAAATTTAAAATCGGGATTTAGCTTTGTTAAAATAACTGAATTATTATTGGTTAACACATCCGTTTCATTAATTAGGCTAAATAAATCGGTGTCTGCTACATTTCTATTAGACGTTCGACCGCCTAGTAATAGGCCCATTTTTTCATTAATTGGTATTGCCAGATGAGCATTAGTCGTTAACAAATCAGCTTGTATTTGACCACTAATTTTAGGGGCTGTAATGGAATGGGTAGCTAAATCTATAACGCCAGCCGTCCGACCGCCATACTCTACAGGAAAAGCATTCTTAAAAACCTTCACTTGATTAATCACACTAGGATTGATAGCACTAAAAACGCCATAGAAATGATCTACCTTATACAAGGTAATCCCATCAAAAATAACCATATTCTCATCCCCATTACTCCCTCGTATTTTCAATTCAGAAGACAAATCATCCGAGGCGGAAATACCCGGTAATAATTGCAAGCCTCTAAACACATCGTTTCCCCCACCAAAAGAAGGCAAATTCTTGAGTTGCTTCGCATTTAATACCATAGAACCATCTGCTTGATTTATTGTAAAAGTGGGTAGTTTTTCTATAATCGTTATCTCCTCAAAATCTAATGATTTGATTTGTAAATCAATTTTAAGGTCAGATAAATTTTCTCCTTTTTCCCAAGCAAAAACTCTTGGAATGTAGCCCAAATACTGAGCAGAAATAGTGCCTTTTGTCTCTGTCGAATGAACCGTCAAAGAAAAATGACCATCCTCATCTGTTGATACTCCTTCATTCGTTAACGGGCAGTAAATAGTCGCAAAGGCAAGTGGAGTCTTATTTTTTGTATCTGTAATAGTTCCTGAAAAAATGTATTGATAAACTTTTGGTGGGGCATTTTCAGACAGAACGGCATTTTGCGCTTTTCTGACTAGAATACGATTATCTTCGGTTAATTGAAACTCTAAATTTGTATTTTTAAAAAGTGCAGTTAAAGCAGTTTCCAAATTATCAGAACGAATGGTTTTATTAACTTTTATATCTTTGATAGACGCATAATCATAAGCTATTGTCAATTGATATTTTGTTTTTAATCGCTCAAAAACTTCAGGCATTAAAACATCTCTAAAGGTTTCATTAATGACTACTGCTTCTGACTGACAGAATGCGCTTAGACTAATAAAAAAAAGAAAAAATGAAGTAATGAGTTGCTTCATATTTGCTAATGCTTCGATGGGTTTGTGTAAATTAGTAACTGGTAGTCATCAGACAGAATTAAGTTAACAACTTTGAAAAATCCTAAATACATTGTCAAAAAAAATCTTGTCATTTTGCTCGTCGCCTGTGGCGACTCGCAAA
>CAZXYA010000633.1:0-5139 GCA_964644655.1 uncultured Saprospiraceae bacterium
GTCAGAAGTCAGACGTGAGGCGTGTTCCAAATCTGACTTCTGACAATCCATGAAATGGATGGTCTGACCTCTATGGTACTGGCTTTGCCAGATTAGGATATAAGATACCTATAAAATGTCTCGATTCTCTGCTCTCGATTCTCTAATCTACTTGCTTACTTAAAAGACCATTCTTTTTTCTAAAGGTAGGCAGGAAAATGGAGGGATAAAAATTGAATAAATTTAAATTTTAACAATTTGTAATTAGCTATAAATGATTTTATTGGACTGATTGTTGTTGTTTTTTACAATAATTTGGCGTGATAAGTTACTGATAGTCAATGGGCTAAAATGACTTAGTGTAAAATGGACAAAAAAGGGTAAACATAACTTTGACCTAAAAAGGAGAATTGTTAAAAAACAAAAGCAAGTCATTCTAGTTTAACTAATCTTTAAGAACACATTTACTTTTTTTTAAGTTGATTTTTGTTGCAAATGTTTTGTTTTTAAGTTGTTGGCATAAAAATCTCCTTAAATTTTGATTATTACAAATAGGCTAAATGGACGCTATCATTACGATAAATGAGGCTTACCGCCTTTCGCTGCTCCGCAGCTCGGGCGGGAGAAAGAGCTTTAGGGTGAAGCGGATTTTTTCGAGCCTAAAGCTCGAAAAAATCCGCTTCACCCTAAAAACTCTCCTGTTTTCGCCACACAGCAGCGAAAACACCGAAGTAATTTTAGTAGGAGAGCGTAGGCTAAACGTACACCAAATAGGGTATAAAAAACAAGCTAACAAAGCTTTTCATTCCCTAACAACTAAAAAACTTTTTGATAGTTCTTTTTTTGTTAATAGAAATAAGCAGTTAGATAGTATTTTACTTATATTTGTGGACAGCTATTAACTTTCCTTAAAATTGTGCCTTTTACTATTAATATTTTACACCTAAATCTTAAAAAGAGATAGACATCTTAGTTTATACAAAAAAGGCTTATAAGTCCTAAATTCCGATTATCATTAGTGCAATACCTAAATGATTACTCCTATCATTTAATGGTTGATGCTTCCTATTAAAATGATATTCCAATAATTAACCCCAATAATGCTTTAATATTTCAACTATTAGTAGACTTAGCAACGTATAAAATACCAGTATAAAATGAAAAGACTCACTACACTAACATTATTTTTAGCTTTCTTTTTTACAGCGCTTTTTGCCCAAGAAGTTAGAACCTATGACGGTTCCAATAATAACTTAAATAACCCTAAATGGGGGGCAACACATACACAGTTAACTCGATTAATGGCACCAGCGTATGCAGACAAAATTGCTTCGCCAGCAGGCGCACAACGAGAAAATCCTAGAAAAATTAGTAATGCGCTTTTTGCGCAAGATGCACCGCTTGCTGATAGAATGGGCTTGAGTGACTTTGTTTGGGTATTTGGTCAATTTATTGATCATGATATTACCCTTTCTGAAGGTAGTGAGGAGCCAGCGATGATTTCCGTTGATTTTCCTGATGCTCATTTTAATCCTGGAGGCGCTATACCCGGGGTGGTTATCCCCATGAGCAGAACAGCACCGATGGAAGGAACCGGGACGGATGAAAATAATCCAAGAGAGCATTTTAATGAAATTACGGCTTGGATAGATGCCTCTGCGGTATATGGTTCGGATGCTTTTCGAGCTAGTTGGTTAAGATCTTTTGAAGGAGGGAAATTGAAAACCTCGGAAGGCAATCTACTACCTTATAATACAGAAAATGGAGAATTTAATGATCCAGTTTATATAGATGCACCTAATATGGCAGATGATGTAGGGTTTGCCTCCAGGCTATTTGTAGCAGGAGATGTCAGAGCCAACGAAAATGTGCTATTAACTGCTTATCATACTATTTTTGTTAGAGAACATAATAGAATTAGTGAAGAATTAGTTGTGCAACATCCAGATTGGCAAGATGAACAAATTTATCAACATGCTAGAAAAATCGTTGGTGGTATTTTACAAAGAATTACCTTCGATGAATGGTTGCCTGCGATGGGCGTCCATTTAGGAACCTACCAAGGATACGATGCGACCGTAGATCCATCTATTATCAATGGTTTCTCCGCAGCGGCTTTTCGTTTAGGGCATACGCTTTTGAGCGGCGATATTTTAGTGATGGATGCCGAGGGAAATGAGCGACCAGAAGGGCCTTTAAAATTAAGAGACGCTTTTTTCAATCCAGATGCTTTTGTAGCGAATGGCGGAATTGACCCCTTTTTTAGGGGAATGGCGGCACAAGTTCAACAAGAACTAGATGCTAAAATAGTAGATGATGTGCGAAATTTTTTATTTGGTCCTCCTGGAGCAGGTGGTTTAGATTTGGCCGCAATCAACATTAATCGTGGTCGAGAAAGAGGCCTACCAGATTTTAATAGTTATAGAACAGCTTTAGGCCTAACGCCTTTTACTACTTTCCAAGAGATTAGTAATGATCCAAGTGTCGTTGAAGTTTTAGAAGCTAATTATAGTGATGTCAATGATATTGATGCTTGGGTAGGTATGTTGGCAGAAAGACATATGGAGAATGCTCTTTTTGGAGAAACGGTAATGGGTTTTATGCACACACAATTTGCAGCGATTAGAGATGGGGACCGTTTTTATTATGAAAATGATCCTGCTTTATCTGATGAAGAAAAAGCAGTTATTAAGGCAACGACCATGCGAGATATAATAATGCGCAATACAGGTATTAAGTTGATGCAAGATAATGTTTTCGAGGCAGTGCCTACAAGTGATATTTGTGGTTTCTTCGGGGAATCTGCTCAGTTACAAGGGATTGTGACGACTCAGTTTGGGGCAACGGTTTTAAATGTTGACATTGAGTTAACCGATGGATCTAATGAAGTAATTGCATCTACTATTGCAAACGGAGGTTTTCAAGTAAATGATGTGGCTACTTGCGAGGATATTATTGTCAAATTAGATAAAAGAGATGATTATGTCAATGGAATAACGACCTTGGATATGATTTTGATTTTAAAGCATATCTTAAACATCGAAGCTTTTGATTCCCCTTATAACGCTATAGCTGCGGATGTCAATAAATCAAATTCTATTTCTGCGGCAGATTTGGTAGCAATTAGAAAAGTGATTTTAGGTACTGCCAGTACGTTCCCTAATAATAATGGGTCTTGGCGGTTTATAGATGCCGATTATAATTTCTTAGATAATAATCCATTTGATGAGGCCTTCCCAGAAACCTTAACCATTAATTTATCAAAAGATACCGATTTTAATTTTGTTGCCTTGAAAGTAGGAGATGTAAATGGTACTGCTGACCATACCAGCCCAGTTGATACGGATGGTTTGCTAAGTAATGAAGATAGAAATGCGACTAAATTAGCTTTCTCAACCGAAGATATGCCCGTAATTGCTGGTGAAACCTACACCATTCCATTTAAAGCGAATAGCCCAGCAGCGATTGTAGGTTACCAATTTACCTTAAATTATAGCCCAGCAGCATTAACTTTTGAAGCCTTAAATACTTCAGCTACCTTGACCGCAGAAAATATCGCTATGGATAATGGCACGATTCGAGCAAGCTGGAATGACATTAATGCCGTTGATGCCGAAGCCTTAAATTTTGCCATGACTTTCACGGCAACTAAAAATGGCCGATTAAGCGAGCTATTAAGCATCCAATCTAATCCAACAGTAGCAGAAGCGTACGATGCTGATTTAGAAGTATTGCGGGTGGATTTAGCCTTTACCCAACCATCCACTACCGATTTGGCATTATACCAAAATCAACCAAATCCATTTAATGGCAATACGACAATTGGGTTTGAATTACCCGAAAATAGTGCTATACAATTACAGATTTTTGATGTAGCAGGCAAACAATTGCAGTTGATTGAAGGGGAATATCAAAAAGGGTATAATGCGATTGAAGTAAATAATACGGACTTAAAAGCTAGTGGTGTTTTATATTATCAATTGCATACGGCTTTTGGTAGTTTGACTAAGAAGATGATGGTGATTGATTAATTTATTAAATTCTGAAAATTTAGCAAATCGATATATAATAAAACGGCTTACTTTGAATTGTTTCAGCGTAAGCCGTTTTTAATGCCTCATTAGTTTTTATTCATTAGAGCAGTAACTTTATTTAGTTTTGCTTGATATTTTTTGCCATTGCGATGGAAAATGAAAATTTTGTTGATGTTACAAAATAGTCATTTCACTTTACAAAACAGGATGCTGAATAGGTTTTTATCAAGTTAATTTTGAAAGACACGTTTATAAAATTTTGATTTTCAGTAGATTAAGTGACTCACTTTACAGTCTGAAATATTTTGTAAAGTGTATTTTTTAATATTAAAAAATTAGCCTAATACAAATCAATTTCCTTAATGCAAAGTTCTGAGCTTGAAATGTTTTTCGGAGTAGAGTAGAAGTATTATCAAGAAAAAAATAGGTGAAAAATTTAATTAGCTAATAAATCCTGCCAATTTTTTGAGTATATGTTTTCTGAATTCAATAATTCGCAATGAGAGCCCTCTTGACTAATCCTTCCTTTTTCAATGATATATATCCTATCTGCTTTTTTAGCAGTTTTGAGTTTATGAGTTAAAAAAATAATACCTATTGAGTTTTTTATTTTTGATAGAATATTTAGAACAAATAACTCCGCATCTCTATCTAATGCAGCCGTTGGTTCGTCTAAGAATAATAGCTCAGGCTGATGATACAAAGCTCTGGCTAAACCAATCAATTGCTTTTGCCCCCCTGAAATATTTATTCCACCTTCTCCTAAGATTGTACTATATCCACTTGGAAAACTCTTAAAGTAACTATCAAATCCATAATATTCAAAGAAACTTTCTAATTTTGTCAAATTGTTTTCGGACTTACCTAACAAAATGTTATCTATTAATGTTCCACTAAATAGTTTTATTTCTTGTGGAACAACACCTATTTTGGTTCGCCAATTTTCAAATGATACATTATTTAATTCAACTCCATTTACACTAATATTACCTTCATTATAAACATAAAATTTCTGTAATATTTTTAACAAAGTAGTTTTACCACAACCACTCTCACCTAAAATAGAAATCCATGAGATGGTTTAATAAATATGGACACTAAAATAAGTTAAATTTGTGTACATATG
>CAZXYA010000634.1:0-4800 GCA_964644655.1 uncultured Saprospiraceae bacterium
GCTTAGCTATTTCCACATCGGAAGGCATTATTTATAAACAAGTTAAGGATATTATTCGCTTGGAAGCCAAGCAGAATTATACGGAATTTACTTTTGCCGATACGCCTAAGAAGTTATTGGCTTCGGTGAATTTGGGGGAATATGAAGAGCAATTTGCGCCTTATGAGGAGTTTATGCGGGTGCATCGGTCGCATTTGGTGAATTTGCGGTTTGTGGAGCGTTATGTGAAAGGTGCAAACTATCTGGTAACCCAAAATGGTCTAAAACTGAATGTCTCCAGACTTAATAAATCAGCATTGGAGTATCTTTTAATAAAAATATAATTTAAAACTAAAATCATTATGGTATTCAAAAGTCATCAAACGTTTCATGACAGTGTCCCTTCAAGTAAAAGGGAAGTCCTATCAAACAAAGACAAAAAGGTTTTCTTTAATGTAGCCGATTTATTAGAAGTTTATAAAGAATTAATTAAAACACTTGGCCCTGACAGAGGAACTGTAAAAATCACTAATTTAACAAATGCCTTATTAGATGAAATAAGGAATCATGGGGTAGTTAGAGAACTTGGATTTACTGTGAAAAGGATTGGCTTGCATAATGCAACTTTAGACAAAATACAAGAACATCATTATATATGTGGTACTAGAAGAGATATGGATGATCGAGAATATGATACGGCCTATGATGGGAAACTTGATGATTTCCTTGCCTTTTCTTGTCCTGAATTAGTTGACAATAAAGGATCTGGAGAAATTATAGAGGAGATAAAAAATATAAATTTTGAAAAAACAAAGAGATATTACAATACACAACCATAATTTATGAAAACGTCAGATTATCAAATTCTATCAGAAGCTCAAGTAGGTACATTAAAGCCACATGGAAGAGATCATGTACATTGTTTCTTTTTTAAATTTACCATTGAAAATAAATTTGAGATAGCAGAATGGATAAAAAAAGAAATTGGGAAAAGAGTTTTTTCTACTCATCAACAAATAGAGGATAGTTTGGCTTATAAAAAGAACCTCTCCTATCAAGGTAAAACAATTTTTAATATCTATTTGTCCAATCATTGTTTTATCAAGCTTGGGTATTTAAAATTTGAACATGATTATAGAAACCAAATATCTAGAGGAGCAATTGCAGGAGATTACCCAAATAACAGAGGTTTTTGGAAAGGAATGTATAGTATTCATGATTTAGGAGACAAAGAAATTCAAGACTGGGAATATAATTATCAACAGAAATCTGATGGAATGATTTTGATAGCAGATAATGACGAAAAAAAAATTGACAAAGAAATTTCATTATTAGAGAATACTATTCAAGGAATAGGTGAAAAATTATTTGTGGAAAAAGGAAAACAATTATTTTATAGAGAAAAACGAAAAAAAATATATGTAGAACCTTTCGGATTTAGAGATGGAATTACAAAAATTAATTTTTTCCGAAGAGGAAAACCATTTGAATTGTTAAAGGATAGATGGAAATTGGCACTTGATGATAATTATGGAACTTATCTGGTATTCAGAAAATTAGAGCAAAATGTTGCTTTATTTAATCAAAAAATTATTGAATTAAAAAAAGAATTAAATATAACTAAAGCCTTTGCAGAAGCGCAGGTCATGGGTAGGTTTAAAGATGGTACTCCCTTGACGCTTTTCTCATCACCTACTGATATTAAAACAGAAAGAGACCTAAAAAATGTTAAAAAATTTAATAAATATTTTTTTGATCCAAATAAAACAAACTATCGAAAAAAATCAGCTTTTGATGATGACCAAAAGGGTTTTAAATGTCCATTTCATGCACATATTAGAAAGGTTAATCCTAGAAAACCTTTTGATGACCAACAAAACCCACAAGATTACAGCTCTCTGCCAAAACCAATAATTCGCCGTTCCATTCCTTATGATGAAAAAGATATAACAGACAACTCAAGAACTGGCATAGGTTTATTATTCATGTGCTTGCAAAAAAATATTGATAAACAATTTCTTAAAATACAGCGATTTTGGTCTAATGATAAACCAAATGATTATGATATTGTTAATGGAGAAGGTCTAGACCCTATAGCAGGACAACCACATAACAGAGCTAGAAGTCCTGATATTCGAGAACAATCATGGAATAATACATGGAATGGAGATAAAAGAAATACTTTATCAAAAAATATTGATTTCAAAGATACCGTAACATTCATGGGTGGTTTTTTTCTTTATGGACCGCCTATTTCTTTCATAAACGACCCTTTAGAGGGGTCAACTATTGATAATTTATTAGAAAATGATCCGATGGTTTAAGAATGACAGATAGAGTTTTAAGAAAAGGAAGAATTGTTCTAATTTTAAGGATGGCAAAGTTTAATTTAAAAATCATAATCCTCTTCCTTTTATTCCCTTTTCTATTAGTGGGGCAAATCGAAAGTTACCACTTCAATAGAATTTCATTAAAAGAGAATTTAACTTCTCAGAATTTAAATTATTATATTAATAAGGATAGCTTTGGTTATATTTGGATAAGTTCTCCAGTAGGTCTAAACCAATTTAATGGGATTTCAATTAAACAATTTCAAGAAAATTCTGAAAATAATAATTCTATTTTAGGTAACAATGTTTTAAGTAATTTTTATAATGAAAATAAGGGTGCCTTATGGTTTAGTACCAACAAAAGTATAATAAACTATATTCCACAAACAAATGAATTTAAACAATTTTTCATCGTGGAAAATGGCAAAAAAATAGTGCAACCATATAATTTGCTATTTTTTGATAAGGAATCTGAATTAATGTGGATTAGAATCCAAAACAAATTGTACAGAGTAAAAGGCAAGAATTTTAGCCAACCTAAATTTATTGGAGAGTTTGCCTTTAATTCTACAAGTGGCGTTATCAAAACTAAAGGTAGTAATAACTATTATTTGCTTCTTCCTCAACTGAATAAATTAGAATTCCTAAAACTGTCAAAAAGTGGTGAAATTTTATCAAAAAAAACATTTTTAGAAGGACTTCATTCTTCTAGCTTTATACATTACAAAAAGAATCAGTTGTATATTGGTACTAATAATGGTCTCTTTGAAATCAATACAAAAACAAACGAAAAAAAGCAATATCCAAATTTCAAAGACATAAATATAGATCAAATTGCAGACATTAATTTATGGAAAAAAAATACTTTAATTGTTGCAACTAGAAAGAATGGTCTATTTTTCTTTGACTTAAAAAAAAAAATATTTACTCATCAAATATTTTATTATGAAATGGATTCTTTAAAACCGTTTAAATTACCCATTGATAAAATACAAATTACTGATGATGAAATTCTATGGATTTCAACTTCTGGCAAGGGAATTTACTATGCTGATTTAAATTACAAAAAATTTAATACTTATTTACAAGATGAGAGAAAAGGAACTTTCATAAGAAGTATAGATCAGGATAAATTAGGAAATCTTTGGGTTTTAACTAGAAGTGGTATAAGGATTTTTAATCAGTCAGGAGAAAAATTAAATATTTTCAAATATTTTCAAAATGATACACTGCCTTTTTATGGAGAATTTCCTTACCATCTCTTTTTTGATTCAAAAGAAAATTGCTGGATTAGTACTCTTTCTGGAGTCTTCTTGTTGGTTAAAAATAATTTTTCGTTTGAAAGAATTTCTGTTTCACCCAAGATAACAAAAAATATTTTCCCTGTCTTAAAAATCACAGAATTATCGAATGGTAAAATACTATTTTCCTCTTTAAAAGGCATATTTGAATTTAATTCGGAAAGCCGATTAATTTCTAATACAAACTATTTTGGAGAAAATAAAAAGCAAGCCTATTCTTGGGTTGTTAAAAATAAAAATTCATTGATTCTTAGAAAAGAAGGGGTTGGTTTTGAAGTATTCCAAAATCTTAATGACAGCTTAAAATATGATACAACCTTAATTTTCAAACCATTCATTAATCAAATTAGACCTAATTTTGATAGTACTTTTTTTTGGATTGCTTCCTCAGAGGGTCTGTTTAAGTTATATACCAAAAACGATTGCTATGAAATTGTAAAAGATGAAATTTTGCCCATCAAAATTATCAGAGGGTTATTACAAAATCATCAATCTAAAAACTTATGGTTAGCAACTAATTTAGGAATAATAAGATATAACTATATCCAAAAGAATTGGAAAATATTTGGACCAACAAATGGCTTACCTAATACAGAATTTAATTATTGGTCCTCATTCAAAACAAAATCTGGCAATTTTATTTTCGGGACGATAAATGGTCTTGTTATGTTCGACCCAAACAAGATAAAATTAGATTCTACTGCTGTCACACCTAAAATTTTCTCAATTTTCGTAAATGATAAAGTGCCAGAACAATCTTTAATTTGTCAGAAAACTAATTCTAACAATATTTCTTTTTTGCAATCCATTCGTTTACCTAATCAGAACAACACCCTCTCCTTCCGCTTCGCAGCCCTAGACTACACCGACCCCGACGCCAACGAATTCAAATACCGAATAACCCCCACCGAAACAGATTGGGTCCACTCAGGCACCGAAAACTTCGCCCGCTACGCCAATCTAGCCCCAGGCGATTACACCTTCGAAGTAGACGCCACCAACTCCGACGGCATCTGGTCCAACAACCCTGCACAACTAGACATCACCATCCTCCCCCCATGGTATCAAACCTGGTGGGCTAGAACCCTAGCCGCATTGGCCATCGCAGGAATCATCTACCTAATCTACCGCAACAGAGTCCAACAAATCCAAAAAGAGGCGGATTTTAAGCGCAAAGAAGCAGAATACAA
>CAZXYA010000634.1:4810-5133 GCA_964644655.1 uncultured Saprospiraceae bacterium
CCAAATGAACCCCCACTTCATCTTTAATAGCATGAATTCGATTAGTAGTTATTTGCTGCAAAAAGATATCGAAACGGCTAATGATTATTTAGGCCGATTTGCCAAATTGATGCGAAAAATCTTGATAGTTGCAGAAGAACCCTACTTACCATTATATGATGAAATCGAATTATTAGAGCAGTATATGCAAGCAGAAGCCATGCGGTTTGAAGAAAAATTTCAATATGAATTTATCATAGCCGATGAAATAGATACCGATGAGGTATTGATACCTACGATGATTTTACAACCCTTTGTAGAAAATGCCATCTGGCATGGCATTT
>CAZXYA010000635.1:0-5118 GCA_964644655.1 uncultured Saprospiraceae bacterium
GTCATATTTTATGGTACTTTCAAGGTTCATCACAAAGTTCTAATGCATAATCTGGATTAAAATATCATATGCCATTTTATATCAATTTAGCTATATATCAAACTTAAAGTCAGCTAGTAGTGCTTTATCGAGTTATTTAGATTTTGGTATATTTTATGTACAATTATCTTGTGCAAACAAAAAGATATATTATAGTTTTTTCAGTAGTGCTTTGGCTTCATTAAAGTTATAATTTGTTTCATTTTCAACAATTTGATTTAATGCTTTTTCTGCCTCTATCTTATCATCTATTTTTAGAAACACCAAAGCCTTATACCATAATCCTTTAGAAGCATCCATAAGATTGCTTTTGCTCAACATATCAAATGTCTCCATTGCTTTATCATATTGTTTAAGCTCTAGCTGTGATATTCCCGTATACAAATAGATCGTTGCTTTATTTGTAATGACCTCTTGAGGTGCTTCTAATAAAAGAGCAAGGGCATTTTCATATTTCCCTTTTTCAAAAAATTCTTGCGCTTGTACTAATTTTATATTATCAGCATCGTCATTTCTATAAACCAATGAAGGTAAATCAGAATACTCATAATAACTGTTATATAAATCTTGTGAAGAAATAACAGTTTTAGGTATAACATTAATTACAATAATCACTAAAACAATAGCTGCAACGATATATAACCACGGTTTAGATTTCTTAGAAACACTTGAATCCCGATACGCTTTATTTACTTGAACAATTGTTTTTTGAAGATCTTTAGTCTCCTGATCTTTAAAAGCACTTTCATATTCATCGATAATTGAAGCTTTTTCATTTCCTATAGTGCTCCATTCTTTATCATTAAATTCTTGTAAAAGTTGTTTTTCCAAAAGCACATTTTCACGAAAGTCGGCATCTTCCTTCATGCGCTGTCCTACAGCCGACTTTTCCTGATCGGTTAACTTCCCCTGGACATAGGCATTGATCAATATACTTTCTTCTATATTCATAATTCTTTCAAGGAATTATATCGCCAATCTTTCTTTATCTCCTCCATAAGTTTTGATTTGCATTTAAATACGCGCTGCCTTGCAACAATTTCAGAGCTATATTGCATTTCCTCTGCAATACGTGCATGTGATAGCTTAGCAAAAAAAAATCGAAGAACTTTCTTACAATTCTCTGATAAGGTTTTTAATTTTTGATTTAGTAATTCCGAACGTTCTTGTTCCAAAGTTGCAAGGGCTAAGTCACGTTCCTCACTTCGTAGTTCAATAATACCACTATTTGTTACCTTTTTTTTTGATTTGCTTAGTTCTCGTCGCCATAAATTCTTGCAAGCCGTAAACAAATAAGCTTCAAAACTACTGGTAATCTCAAAGCGGTTTTTACGATATCGCACTGTGATTTGAATAAGTGCTTTTTGAAAAATATCTTCGGCATCTTCTCGCTGTCCCTTATTCAATACTATGAATTTTAAAACCTTAGGAAAAACAATCTGATAAAGCGTCATAATACCTTTTGAATCACTTTCCAATAGTGCCTTAAGATAATTGGTATTTCCTGCCATTAATTACAATAAACGTATTTAAACAAAAATAAACTTTTATATATTTAGAGGGTAACACATTTTACGAGACTGGAACAAGGAAGCATATTTTTAACTTAAAAAAATCATTTTATGAAATCATTAAATTTGTTTGGGCTATCTATTTTTACTTTATGCTTGCTCCTTTTTAATAGCTGTTCGCAGGACGAACTGGAAGAAGAAATTAATGTCGTCAATTTTGAAATAACCGGATTTCAGGGCAGTCAAAATGACGATGGAGGACCACCAGCGATAACCTATTGGGTGGGTCCATCATTAGTAGAATATGCCTCTGGCACAAGTGAAAGTAGAAAACATGAAATTAGGCTATCATATGCTTCAGGAATTTATTATATAGATAGTTGTCCTTTTGACAATAACAAAGAAACCTGGTATATGTTACGTAAAGATCCCGATAATCCTCGGGTTAGGTCTGAAGCATATAGTCTTGATCTACTAATACCTACTGAACCTTTTTGGGAGGACTTACCTGATCCTGACGTAGATTTCTTACAAAGAGATAGTGATTGTAACGGTTCTATATGAAAATTACATTAATGATCATATTTTGGCTTTGTACTTTGGTGTTTTCAACTAAAGCACAAAGCCAAAATTATTTTACCACATACCAAAGGTTATCGAAAGATATACCTTATGAATCTTTAAAAAAATCTGTAGACAGTCTGTTATCTTTAGGTTTAAAAAATAATTCTTCTAAAGAAATTATTGCTATTACTAATGATTTTTCGCGGCGTATTTTCCTTGAGCACGTAGATGATGCAATTGTTTATGTAACAACCGCAATTCAAGTAAAAGAGACTTTACAAGAGATTGATGATGAATTGGCTATCCTTCTATATAGAGTAGGATATTTTCACTATATAAAAAAAGAATATAATAAGGCTATATACTATTTTGAAAAAGTATCTACTTTAGATATCAACCCCAAAAGGACGGCTCAGGCGTATTGTTTTACAGGACGTTGTTATAAAGATGTAGGTGACTATCATAAATCAGAACAATACTATAAAAATGGTATTGGCATTCTGGAAAATATAAAAGAACATACCTCACTAGTAAATGAATATCTTGGTTTAGCTGCTGTGTATGATCGAATAAATACACTTGAAAATTTACAATCTAAACGCATTATTTTAGGTAAAGCGCAAGAACTTTTAAAAATGTTGCCATTTTCCTATCGCACTCAAGTAGCAATCAATAATAGTTATGGCATTCTATATACGCATCCAGCAACTTTTGATTTTGAAAAGGGGAAATCTTATTATTTAAAGAATTTAAAACTGTCATTAGATCGTAATGATACCCAACGTATATGTAATACCTATGGAAATCTGAGTGACATTTATAATTTAGCAAAAAAAGACAGTGCCTATTATTACGCACTCGAAAGTTTGAGATATTGCTCTTCTGACCTCCACAAAGCTAAATCAAATCATCAGATCTCTAAATTTCATTCAAATAAAGGCGATTACAAAAAAGCTTTGGAAAGTATCCAGGAAAGTCTTGTTTCAATAGCTGATTTTCCTGAACATATAAAAGATACCGTATCTAAAGCGCATTTAGATACACTAAAAAATGAAGACTATATTTTAACAGCTTTAAACCAGAAATCACGATTAGCCTATCAATTATATGCGGATACACAAGATGCTTCTTATGCTGAACTGTCATTAACTACCGTCAAAATCGCAGATCATCTTATAGATATTATTCAGGAAAGAAGTCTTGAAGAGAAATCGAGATTCTTATGGCGTGAAGAAGCTTCAAAAACATATATTGAAGGAGTAAAAGCGGCAAGCGTTCTGAATGATCAGAAATCTGTTTTTTATTTTATAGAAAAAAGTAAGGCGCTTTTACTCATTAAAGACATACTCCAAAATAGCAAGAAGAAGTCTTTGCCCAAAGAAATACGTGATAGGCAAAAACAGTTCAAAGAATCCATGCTGCAACTTCAAGATGAACTATCAAAGAATAAAGAAGCAACAGCCCTTAAAGAGAAACAGCAACAATTATTTGATGTAACTCGTACTTATGAAAAGTTTCAGGATTCCTTACAGCTTAACTTCCCTGACTATTTTTCAAATAATCCTCTTCCTATAAGATTTGATAAACTTCAAGAAGCTATAAGATCAAATAATGTTGTCATTTCTTATATATGGAATATTTCTGATGACCAGGAATTGTCGGTATTCGGTATGCTCATTTCTAATAATTTCAGTACTATTTTTGAGATAGAAGACAGTGCTATACTTCAAAATTTAATTCAAAAATATCGTTCCTTCCTTACACAAGCTTTTGAAAATTATGAGGATCAAACTATATTTAACAAAACAGCGTATGATTTATACTTATCCTTATTTCCTACAGAGGCCATAAGAAAGCACATCAAAGGCAAAAAGCTTACTATTATTCCTGACGGAGACCTACAAAGTATTCCTTTTGAATCACTCATTATAACCAATGATACAACTACATATCTTATTGAACAACATGAAATAAGTTATGCGTATTCATCATCTTTTCTCCTACAGAATACTAGTTTAGAAAGAAATCCTACCAAAACCCTCGCCACATTTGCTCCATTACAATTTGAATCTAAAAATCTAAACAGATTAACAAATAGTCAAACTGAAACACAAGAAATACAATTGCTTATTCCTGGGGAAAGTTATTATGAAACAGCAGCTACAAAGGATGCATTTTTAAACCATACAAGAAACATCCGTATTTTACATCTTGCAACTCATGCAGAGTCTGCCTCTAATCCCTGGATCGCTTTTAGTGACTCCAAACTAGAATTACATGAACTCTACACCTATCAAAATCAAGCAGAATTAGTTGTTTTAAGTGCCTGTAATACTTCGTTAGGTCAGTTTGTAGCAGGAGAAGGCGTATTAAGTTTGGCAAGAGGTTTTTTTTATTCAGGAGCAAATACTGTTGTATCATCCTTATGGAATGTAAATGATAAGTCGTCTGTGCGTATTATGAAAAGTTTTTATCAAAACTTAAAAAGAGGAAAATCCAAATCTACTGCACTACATCTTGCCAAATTGGATTATTTAAAAACCAACTCATTATCTAATGCTTCTCCCCATTATTGGGCGTCCTTTACTCTTGTTGGTGATGCAGAAACTATACTTTTCAAATCAAATACAAAGTGGTACTACATACTCAGTATAGCGGTACTCGTTTTAATTGTTTTTTTTATTCTAATAAAAAAACAAAAAATCGGGTAACGAAAAATAAACTGTTGTAACACTGTTGTAACAATTGACTTTTTTTGGAAAACATAGTATATCTCACAAAATTCACAGGTCATAATAAATACCAAAACCCTCTTGAAAGGGTTTTGGCCTGAACAATATTCTTTCGCGAAGAATAGACACAAACTATGAGTGTCTCTAAATGTTCATAGCAAATGTAATTTATAAATATTTGATTATGTTAAAACAAATTTCAAGTTTAGGAAAAACACTAAACAAAGCTCAACAAAAAGAAATTAATGGTGGTTTTGGTGATGATCCATTCA
>CAZXYA010000636.1:0-5106 GCA_964644655.1 uncultured Saprospiraceae bacterium
GCGCACTCTGCTCAATCTTGGGCAGAGCCGTCTACTCGATTACCTGCTGGCTTTTTTCCACAAACTTGCTAGCGTTGGCGGTTTAAGCTCTTTTGTTTTTTAATGCGTTGGCATTTAGCTTTGAAAAAAACAAACGTGCTTGAACCTTGCGTTGGCTATTTTCCAACGATAGAACTAATCACTTCTTCTACATCAAAGTCAGGCGAACCTTGCCTAGCGTAATAGCTAGAATATCTTTCAATTAAATCCTTTAAAAAGGGCAAAGAAATAGTCGCAAATCTATCAATTTCGGTACTTTCTATCTTTTCCTCCATTTCTTCAATCTGGATTGAGAGTTTATCCTGAAAATCGATTATGCCTGCATTGATTATATTATGTTTTGGAATAAAGTGGTAAGAGTCCTTATTATTTTTTACCATTCGTTCAAATGTTTGTTTTTTTGTTTTACTTAAGTCTTCTATTGATTTTATTTCGTCAATACCGTTTATTTCTTCTGAAATTTCTTTGATTCGTAATAAAAAGGCTTTTGTAACCTTCCTTTGAGCAAAGTCGCAAGCAGGTGTAAGGATTACATACCTATTACCATTCCAAGAAATCAAATCTCCAGTCGAGAGTTTCTCTTTTACAGGTCTTGTGATATAGAATTCACTTGGATGTACATTATTTTCATCCAAATATTCTAGCATATGAAGAATTGTGTATCTAAGTAAAGAATCTTCTTTCTCTTTTGAACTTCGTTTATTATCTAGAACCCAATTATCCAAAGAGTTTGAAAGGTGCTTCCAAAATATATTTTGTATTAACTCTTCAATTTTTCCATTTCGATTTAATAAGTTTAGAATTCCTGTTTCCTTAATTGAGCAAAATCTATTAAAAACATTGTCTAAATCAACCAAATCTCTTTCGAATACCTCAAAAACAGCATTTTTTTCCATATGCTCTTGTGATATATGATTTGGTGTGCCTGTTATCACAAAAACAGGAAAGCGTAAGTTCTTTTTAATCTCACTCACAACTTCATTTCCAGAAGCATCAGAACCGCCTGAACCAACTAAGTCTAAATCAACAATTGCTCCATCATATCTGTTTTTTAGATTCTGTAATTTCTCAATTGCATCATTTTTATCAACTCCAAACTCTTCCGTGATTTTAAAATTATCATTATCTAGATTATACGCTTTAATGAAACGAGCGTAATCATCTCTTTTACTTTCGTCATCCTCAACTATTAAAACTCTTAATTCTTTCATAGCTATTTACTGATTTCAATTTGGAAGTTAGCCCCATTATTACTTTTTCTAGCCGATAGCTCTCCATTTAATCTGTCAGAAGCTTCGCCTGCTATTGCTAAGCCAAGTCCTGTACCATCAATTTTTTTAGAATAGCCAGGTTCAAAAATTGCTCCTGATTCAATTTCTAAATCTGTTAAACCTGGTCCTGAATCTTTATAGTCAATAATTACTGCATTAGAACTTTCGCTAACTTCAATCGTTATTTCTTTTGTGTTAGATTTGGAAATATCTAACCAGTAGACACTATTTTCAATCAGGTTAGTTAATGCAATATATAAGTCTTCAGACCATCCAAAAATTTGTATTTTTTCGTCTCCAAGAACTTTAAGTTTAATATTTGCATCTTCTACACTTAATTTAAATACATCTAAACTTTCATTAACTACTTTAACAACAGAAAAATCAGATTTTTTATCTCTCTTTTGTTTTGCTAGTGGTGAAATTCTTTTGAATAGAGTAGAAATAAATCTACTATTGATTTGAAAACCATTGATGCTTTTAGTTAATTCATCTAAATGTTCTTCATCTTTTGTAGCACGATAAAATTTCAAATATCTTTCCATTACTCTAGATTCAGAATTAAAAAACTGTAGCGGTTTACGGCCTTCGTGAAGAATGAAGTTTACAATTTTACCCAAAGTCGCTTGACCTTGATATATAGCAATTGTCTTTTCAATCTCCTCCTTTAATTCTGCTTTTTTTGCTTCTTCTTCTGTTAGTATATTGTCTATTTCTTCAATTGCTTTTTTATCGATTTTAAATTCGGAAAGTTTTTTGCCAATTGAGGTTTTAACTTCTGCTAAACTGAATAATGAGTTAATTGTATCTTGAACTTTGGTAGATTTTCCTCTACTTTTTTCACTTTTAATTCTATAGGCTAATCTTCTTATTTCTAACTCAAAAAGAGCTTGTTGAGCAAGTTCCTTTAAGCCGAAATAGTGCTCGTTTTCTTTTAATCCATCCCTAGCACTTTTTTCTTCAAGACCTGATTTTTCTTCAGATTGAATTGTGACAAACCCAACTACTTGATTATTTCCAAGTTTTTGAGTCATATTTTGGATTCTCTTCTTATCCAAATCTAACCAATCTATTCCTCCATTTCCGTATGGTCTAATTCTAAAAGAATTTTTATAGACATTTACACCATAAACATCATTTAATTCTCGTCTAGCTTCATTTTTCCCCATATACTTTTTAGATACGGGGTCGATTAGACCTTTATTTATTAAGTTATCAATTGCATCTGGCTCACGGTCAAATACTCTGAAGTCTATTTTTATTAAGCCGCAATACTTATTGTTTTTAGCCAAATCAAACTTCTTTGTGATTTTTTCCTGTTGAACTGCTTCTGGGTTAATATTATTTTCAAAAATCAGATTAGCTTCTCCATTTTTTGTGATTGTTCCTGATATTCTATAATCATAAAACTTGATAATTGGATATGTATCAATGGTAAAGTTGTCATCTATTTCTGGAAAAGGTGAGTTTTCAAATGCTAAACTTATTTTGAATTTATCCTCAGTTGATTCGTCAAAAGGGGAAATTAATTTCCTTAACTCATTTACTAATTGCTTGAGAGTGTCCCTAGTCCAGTATGATAACTTGGTGTCAATTTTCTCAACTGTTTCTTCTAAACCTACTTCATTTATGACAATCTCATTATACTTTTCATCTTTTGCAACAATCAGTATCTCGGTTCCAGATGATTCGTTAGTCTGCTTTTTGTCTACAAGAAGTTCTATGTTTTCTAAGTACTCGTCAGTTTTAAATATTCTCCAATCTATTACAGCCTCTGATTTTTCTCCCTTTTCATCAATAGTTGAAAGTGTCATTTCTTGCCCCAAAATTGATGCGGCAAAACGACCAATTCCTTTTCTCCCTTGTAATGTTCTTGTTCCTTTTTTACTTACTTTTCTTTTCAGCTTATCGTTAGTAGCAGGTACTAACCATTTATTAATAACAGTATCGAAATTCATCCCGTGACCATCATCTTTGATAGATATAATCAAGGCATTTTCATTTTCGATTTCAGTATATTTAAATACAATATCAACTTTGGTCGCATCAGCGTCATAAGAATTCTTTACAAGCTCAACTAATGCAGCATAAGAATCTCCGATTAAATCACTACCAATGGTATGAATCAACCTTGCAGCTGGTCTAATTTTATATGTTACATCATCACTCATTATAGCTGCTTTTTAATTTGTTTTGCAATTTCTTTTGCCATTAAAGGTGGAACTGCATTTCCGATTTGCCTAAAAGCTGCACTTCTACCACCTTCAAAAAAGAAGTCGTCTGGGAATGATTGAATTCTTGCAGCTTCTCTAACAGAAATTGACCTTATTTGTTTATTGTCAGGATAAATGTAATGATGACCATCTTTTGCTATGTGAGCAACCATTGTGTGAGAAAGACCATTGATATCGACAACTTTGTATCTGTCAACAAATGATTTTTCGTTTTTATGAGTTTTGAGTTCGGTTGGTAAGTCAGGATACTTTAATCGTTCTGATTTTTTCAACCACTTGTTTATCGCAATTTTATAGATGTTTAAATCTCTTTCATTGTGAGGTCTAGCTATATGTTGAGTTACAAAATCAACTCCATTTCTTAATTCAAACTTTTCAAGATATGACGTTGTAGGTTTAGCATAATTTGTAACATTTTTTTGGTCTCCAGGTTTTAGTTTTTTTAAATCAGATAGAATTTGACTTATAGTAAATTTCTCGTTGAGTTTGTCAAATTTTGGGTATTTAAAATCTGTACCTTTTTGCCAACCTATTAAAATAATTCTTCTTCTTTTTTGTAATACTCCGAAATGCTCAGATTTTTGAATTGTATAATCTAATTCATAACCAATGCGTTTAAAATATGCTTGCATATTTTTAAAATAACTTCCTTTTTCAGCAGTTATTAATCCCATAACATTCTCAAAGACAAATACTTTTGGTTCGTATTTTTTAAGAAATTTCGCATATTCTTTATAAAGAAAATTCCGAGGATCATTTTTCATTCCATCTTTATCTCTTGACCTTCCGACAAGAGAGTAGGCTTGACAAGGTGGGCCACCAACAATTAAGTCAATTCGCTTTTCATTGACGAGTTTGTCTATTTTTTCAAAAATGATTTTATTGTTATCTCCTCCAATTGGAATATTTATGACAGAATCGGAAATTTCAGAATTACCAAAGTCCTTTATAAACTCTTCTCTGGTCATTTTTTCTGAAATGTATTCGTAATATTTTTCTGTTTTATTTTCAGAATTTAATTTATGATATATCAATCGAGTTTCTAAAGTGTCACAAGCTTTTTTGTCTATTTCTACGTGAGCAATAGGTTTGAAACCTGCCTTGATAAAACCCTCAGACAAACCACCTGCACCTGAAAATAAATCTATGAAATTTAGATTTTCCATAATTATTTATTCAGTTTTAAATGTCCATAAACTTTTTCAAGAATCTCATTTGGGTCGGCATCAATCGCTTTAGAGATTAGATATAATTCTTCTGCTTTAAGATTCGTATCTTCTTTTGTGCTTAGATTACTAAGGCGTGATTTCCTAATGCCTGTTTTCCGCGCAACTTCAGCCTTATTTATTGATTTGTCAGTAAGATACTTACCAAGAAAAGTCATACTTCTTGTATTGATATTGTTCCTCGAAAGTATACAAAAGTTCCGATTTAACCAATTTTTGTAACTAAATAGATAACTATTGTTTAAAGTCTGACTGTGCGGTTGACTTTTCAGCTTGCAGGTAACGTCTCGGCTATGGTTAGTACGGGAATTAAAAGTAATAAATTCCGATTAAGCA
>CAZXYA010000637.1:0-5103 GCA_964644655.1 uncultured Saprospiraceae bacterium
GATTGTCAGTAGTGGTTTTAATTTTAATTGTCATTTTAATTTTAATTCATTCCTAGCTCTATAATCGTAAAGCCGAAGGCCATAAGTTGTCTTTAATGTGGCAACCTACTACGCAAAGCGCCATAAGCAAAAGTCCCAATCAAAGCACTCCCTATAATCACTAAAATTATCCACAAACCATGCCCGACCAAAGTATATAATGGTCCTGGACAAGCACCAGTCATCGCCCAACCCAAGCCAAATAAAGTGCCACCGAAGATACTAGCTTTATAGGTATTTGGCTTATCGGCAAATTCAATAATTTGTCCTTCTGCATTTTTCAGCCCACCTTTTTTTATCCACCAATGCATGATAGCTCCTAGCACAACTGCTACCCCAATAATACCATACATGTGAAAACTTTGGAAACGAAACATTTCCTGAATTCTAAACCAAGAAATGGCCTCTGATTTGGTCATTACAATGCCAAACAAGATACCGACTAACATATATTTTAATAAACGCATATTTTTGAGTTATGAGTTATGAGTTATGAGTTATGAGTTAACTCATGGCATAGCTCTTCATTTAAAAATTAAACTTTAAAGCCCTAAAATGAGGGGAAATAATAAGTGAGTCATTACTAAGCCACCAATAAAAAAGCCAATGACGGCTACCAAAGAAGGTAATTGAAGATTCGACAAACCTGTAATCGCATGTCCCGAGGTACAACCTCCTGCCCAGCGAGTACCAAAACCTATTAAAAATCCACCTACGATCATTAAAATAATGCCTTTCAAGGAAGCTAGGGTCTCAAAATTGAATAAGTCCAAGGGTAAATAGCCACTTCCTTCTGCCCTTGTGGTTGGCACTTTAATCCCTAAATCTGTTAAGTCTGCAATGGTAGCAGCGGATAATTGAACAGGTTCAGGGCTTGCCAAAATAGTTGACCCAATACCGCCACCAATTACTGCACCGACGATAAATAATAATAACCAGTCATGGGTTTTCCAATCATAATTAAAATAGTCAAAAGACTTACCTGCCCCGCCAATGGAACACAAAGCTCTAAAAGAAGAAGAAACACCAAAACGTTGTCCTAAATAAATTAATAAAAACATCACCAAAGCAATCATTGCCCCCGAAACGGACCAATGCCAAGGTTGACTAATAAATTCTAGCATAATAAATGTATTTAACATTACCATATCATCATCAAACGATGAACTATAAATGATGAACGATGAATTCGAAAAATAGAATAACTACTTAGAAAAAGTAAAGGTAGGAAGCATATTCCACTAATTAAGTGATACAGGTCACAAAAAATTGGGTAAATTTTCAAATGATCTTCTTAAAAACAAAATGGGGCAACTGTATCAACAGCTACCCCATTTTTTATAATTCAACTTAAAACTAACAAAATCAATGAAAATTTGAACTAACAAAATTCCCTTTTCTATCATTCCGCTTCGTCGCAAGTACTGTTGGGGTTAATACTTCTAAGCTTTCCATTGTCAACCCGATTACTTTATCCGTATCCTTTGGAAATTGAAAACCATCCATTAAAAGTGTTTGATAATCAATATTTTCTACAATTAAAGAGTAAGCGCCATCTGCTAAATTATCTACAAAAAAATAGCCATTTTCATCCGTCACTATTACCTTATTTAGTTGGGCATTCGTCGAATGTTCCATAGTAATATTTGTTGCCACCAAGCTTTCCCCTTTTGCATTCATAATGCTACCTTCAATCATACTTTGTGCTGAAATGGACAAATTACTTAATAAAACGATTAATAATAAAGTGGATAAATTTTTCATAGTTCAATTTTTTTTAACTCTAAAGAGTGATTTCAAAAATATTACTTCATCGTTGGTTGTTTACGTTTTTCTTACTTCTTTAATGCCTTACAAAGTTATACTTAACAACATTTCTAATCCATTTAATTCCCCTCAATTGGAAAAAATTAAGGGTGAACTGTATATTATTGTGTTTTAAAAGGTAATAATGTCTCCAAGCCTATTAATTTTAAGGAAATTTTAAAGCTTTTCCTATAGTACTTATTCCTCTTAATAGCGTTTATAGTATAATGGGTTGGAATTTTACTAATCTCCCATTCCAAACTTTTACAAAATTTTAACAGATGACTATATTACAAAAATCTCTTTTGCTTCTTTTAAGTGCCTTACCTTTTATGACGGTCTCGGCACAAGATGCCTCTACTTCCGATAATATCGAATGGAGTGCCCCTTATAGTGAACCACCGAAAAGTTTTTTAACAAAAATTATCCATACTGATAAAACTGGCTTTTATGGATTGAGGGTGAAAGGGGTCGAAGGCCAAAGCAATAAACCTACGGTATATGTCGAACATTACCTTAAAGACGGTATGAAATTAAAATCCTCTAAAACTTTGGATCTAAAGTTCAAAGGAAAAACTAGAGACTTTGAAGATGTCATTATGATGAAAGGAAATAATATGTATTTCCTAACCTCTTTTAATAATCAGGCAAAGAAGAAAAACTATCTATTTGCGCAGTCTGTCAATATACAAAATATGCGGACAGAAAGATCTTTGATGAAAATTGCAGAAGTACCTACTAAGAACATTTATAAAGAAGGAGGGTTTAATAATCATCTTTCTAAAGATACTTCCAAAGTCTTGATTTATGCTGCCTTGCCTAAGAATAAAAAACAACCAGAGCGTTTTTCTTTACAAGTTTTTGATCAAAATTTTAATGCCCTATGGGCTAAAGAAATTGCGCTTCCTTTTGATGATGACCGCTTTCAAGTAGAAGAGTATCGAGTGGATAATCAAGGAAATGTATATATGCTAGGGGTAGTTTACCAAGACCAATCTAAATTCCGACGTAGCGGACAACCTACTTATCAGTATATTTTATATGCGTATCGCAATAATGGGAAAGAGGTGGAAGAGTATAAAGTAGATTTAGGAGATAAATTTATTACTGATTTAACTTATCGTGTGGCTCGAAATGGCGATTTGGTATTCTCTGGTTTTTATTCTGAAAAAGGAAATTATAGTGTTAAAGGCACTTATTTTTTCCGCTTGAATCCAACGACTAAAGCAATCAGTAATAAAAACTTAAAAGCTTTTGATTTTAAGTTTTTAACAGAGTACTTGTCTGATAAAAAGCGTGATAAAGCCAAAAAAGCTAGTAGAAAAGGAGATAAAAAAGGCGCACCAGAACTCTATCAATACGCTTTGGATGAATTGATTTTAAGAAGTGATGGAGGGGCAGTATTAATTGCGGAACAGTATTTTGTTGAACGAGACTATGATTATAATAACTATAATAGGTTTGGTCGTTCTAGATTTGGTGGTGCAAGATTTGGTAATTCAAGGTTTAATAGTCCCTTTTACAATCCTTATGGCTATAATAATTACCGAGAAGAAATTTATACCTATAATTATAATGACATTATTGTCGTAAATATCAAGCCAACGGGAGAAATAGAATGGACGGCTAGGATTCCAAAACATCAAGAAACGACAAATGATGGTGGTTATTTTTCTTCTTACGCCATGTCCGTCGTGCGAGATAAATTCCATTTTGTCTTCAATGATAATCCGAAGAACTTTGATCCAAACGATAATAGTAATCGACTATATAATTATGATGGTCGCAACGCTATCATTTCTTTGGCAACCATTGATAGAAATGGGCAGGTCTCTATGAAACCGCTCTTTGATAATAAACAAGCAGGCATTACAACCCGTCCTAAAATTTGTAAACAGATTGGGCGAAATGAGATGTTAATTTATGGTGAGCGTGGACGAAAGTATCGGTTTGGGAATTTGAAATTGTGATTTTTAATATCTATTGATGACTAATAAAAATCCGTTGTCCTTTAATTATCCGCTGTATATTTTTCTACAAAGGATCATTAAAAGGCAACGGATTTCTATTTTTAATCACTCGGTTTACCACTAATTTTTCAATAAAACTAGATGTTAAAATATCGGCTATTCCAAATGTATTCTTCACTTCATATTTCTTTCCTAAAGGTTGCTCATAAACTTCTATCACTTTTTCTTTTAAATCTATAATCCAAGCGGCTGGAATTCCATAACTTGCATATAATAATGGAATTTTGGTTTCCCTATCATATTTTTGCGTTGTTAATGATACTTCAATCACCAATAAAATATCACTAGCTTTAGGATGTGCCTCTTCATAATAATCTTCTCTAAATTTAACAATAGCTATATCTGGTTCAGGCTCAGAATGAGTGCCTAAGTAATTGCTTTTTGGTCACAGATAATGATTCTACTTTTAAAGAATGTGCTTAAAACATCCTTTAATCTACAAATGGTAGCAGTATGAAGCGGTGTTTTATCATAATCAATTATAACTATTTTCCCTTCGATTAATTCTACTTTTCCCCATTCTTTTATAATCTCTTCATCTATCATTTTATGATAATCCTCAACAGAAAAATTATAAGTTGATAAGGAAATGCTTTCTGCCATTTTATAAAATTTGTTTTATGCAATTTAAGCATTTGTATGGAATTGAACAAATTAGCCATCGTACCCAATAGAGCGTCAGGTTAAAAGTGATGAAAAATCCGTAGCTAACTTAATCCCTAGCTAAAAAATGTGAGCTATGGATTAAGGAAACTTTAGTCGGTAGCAGCGAAGGACGGTAATCCTCATTTTAGTAGGACAAAATAAGCCTATCCAAAAATTAATTTCCAAAAAATTAAAAAACAAGGTAGGGTAAAATAAAGCCTGCTTGTTTCACCTATAAACAACCTAAAAATCTTAAAAGCTATCTATGGTAAAAATCGACAATTAACCATTATTTTCGGCAGAGGGCTTAGGCCGCAGAGCAGAGGATTAATAACCTTTTACCCTACGCCCCCCCTATGCTGAATTTCACCATTCATTTATAACTAAAATCGTTTATGACACCTAAAAATGTAGCTAGACCAATAGCCTATTTATTGATTGTACTCCCCTTTATTTTGGTCGCTTGGAAATTTAAAGCGACTCCTATTAGCATTGATGCCTTATGGCCAAAAGAAAAGTATCAATTAACTTATGAATTCGATTTATCCAATTTGCCAGCTAAGGCTTTTGTTAAAACTTTTTT
>CAZXYA010000638.1:0-5088 GCA_964644655.1 uncultured Saprospiraceae bacterium
GTAGATCTTTAGATTTAGATCCTAATAATATTGAAAGCGTAAGTGTACTTAAAGGCCTTGCTGCAGCAACATTATATGGATCTGAAGGTCGTAATGGAGTTATTTTAATTACTACTAAATCAGGCTCAAGAAATCAGGGAGCTAAAAAGAATGAAGTATCGATTTCTCAATCTTATTTTGTAGACACCGTAGCTTCTCTTGCAGATTATCAGAACGAATTCGGGAATGGATTTGATCAGAATTTCGGTTGGTTCTTCTCTAATTGGGGACCTAGTTTTTCCAGAGATGGTGTTGCGGGATTCGGAAATCAAGCAGCTATTGATGAAAATGGCACACTAGCTCATCCATATTCTACTGGAGTACAATCACCTTTCTTCCCAGAATTTGAAAATACTCGTTATGAATGGAGACCGTATAATAGCGTAGAGCGTTTCTTCCGTACAGGAGGTGCTTCTAACACCAATATTGCTTTAAGGGGATCTACGGATAACACCTTTTACAATGTGAGTTTTAGTCATTTGGATCAGAATGGGTTTACTCCTGGAAATTCATTACGGAGAAATAACCTTTCTGTAGGTGGTGGAGCAGATTTGTCAAATAAATTTAATATAACGGCTAATTTGAATTTTTCGCGTACAGAAAATGCCGCTCCGCCAATTGCGGAATCCGAGGGTAATGGTACTTTTGCAGGAACCTCTTCTGTTTTTGGACATTTATTTTTTACGCCTCGTTCTGTAGATTTGATTGGTTTACCATTCCAAATTCCAGATACTGGAGGTAGCGTCTATTATCGTCAAGGTAATGATATTCAAAATCCATTATGGACCGTTGCAAATGCTTCCAATACTGAATTAACTCATAGAATTCAAGGTAGTACTGTATTGACTTATAATTTTAATGATCATATCAATGCTTTTTACCGTGTTGGTATTGATGTGTTTAATACACTAAGTGAACAATATCAGAATCGTGGAGGTTTAGATGGTAATGTTACTGGTTCTTTAAATACTTTTAATGTACTTAACCAAATCTATGACCATAGTATAGTGGTTAATGGAGATTATGACTTAGGATCTAAAGTAGGTTTAACATTTAATGTTGGTGCTACATCTCGTTCTGAAGAAATAAGAATTGCTGGTGTCGCGAGTACGGGTCAAGCTGTATTTGATGTACAACGCCATTTTAATTTTGCCAATAATAATGAGATTGAAGGTAGAGGTACGCGTAATATCGTAGGTTTATATGGACAGGTTGCCGCAGATTATGATAATTGGGTATTTCTTACCTTAGCTGCCCGTAATGACTGGGCATCTAACTTACAAACAGAAAATAGATCTTTATTTTATCCAAGTGCCAGTGTGTCATTAATACCTACTCAAATAATCCCAGGACTAAAATCAGACAAATGGGGATTAAATTATTTAAAATTAAGAGGAGGTGTAGGAACTTCTGCACGTTTCCCTTCAGCAGGAACAGGTCTAGCTTCGTTCCCTACAGTGCAAACTCTAGCCTTTAATATCCAAGCGTTTCAGGATACCTCTCCAGGAGGAACAGGGAATGACACCGCAACAAATTCTGCCTCTAATACGATTGCTAATCCTGGTTTAGAACCTGAATTACAACGAGAATTTGAAGTTGGATTTGAGTCCAGATTTTTAGATAACAGAGTTACTCTTGATGCATCATATTTTGACAGAACTACTGAAGATTTGATTGTAGGAAGTCCACTTCCTCCTTCATCTGGGGTAACAAACTCGACAGTAAATGTTGGAGAAATTCAGGGAGATGGTTTCGAAGCAGATTTAGGTATTGATATCTTTAAAGGAGGTAAATTTACCTGGAATGCTCGTGTAAACTTTACGACTAGTCAAAGTATTGTTACAGATTTAGGTACTGATGTTGATCAGATTATTTTCTCTGGTAATGGTGGTCGCCAAGGAGGAAATGTTGCTCGAGAAGGTGAAGTTTTAGGAGCTCTTGTTGGTACGAGAATTGGTAGAGATCCTAATACAGGAGAATTTTTAGTAAACGCTCAGGGTAATTATATTATAGAAACGGTGGATGAAGAAGGTTTAACTCCTATTGTGGGTGACCCTAATCCTGATTTTATTATGAATTATATCAACACATTTACTTGGGGTAACTGGAATGCAGGTTTCCAATTTAATCATACACAAGGTGGAGATATTGCTTCTTCAACTATTGCAGTATTATTGGGTCGTGGTTTAACCACCGATACTTTGGATCGTTTAAATACCTTTATTTTACCTGGTGTTCAACAAGCGACGGGAGCTCCTAATACGGTTCAAATAAATAATTCAGATTTCTATTTTAGCAATGTATTATTCGGACCTACAGAGCTTAGAGTTTACGATGCTACTGTACTAAGATTACAAGAAGTTTCTTTAGGGTATACCTTTCCTTCTAAGTTTTTAGATAGAACACCTTTTGGTAGTTTATCTATTACAGCCAGTGGTCAAAATCTATGGTTTGATGCTATTAATACTCCTGACGGTACTAATTTTGATCCGGGTGTAACTAATGGTGTTGGAAACAGTAGAGGTTTTGAATTCCTAAATAGTCCAACTGGAAGACGTTGGGGAGTAGCTGTAAGAGCCACTTTTTAATAAAATTTAATAATTATCATGAAAAATATATATAAACTTTTTTTAGTTTCACTTTTATCAGGAGGCTTATTCTTCTCTTGTGAAACAACAGAATTGGATTTGGCAAATAGTCCAAATGCCTTGACAGAAGATCAAGCAAGTATTGACTTGTTTATTAACAGCATTCAGCTATCCTTTGTAGGAGGGATTGAAGGTATAAATGGTCTTGGAGCACAACTTACTCGTATTGAGCAATTTGCTGGCAGGAACTATCTTAACGCCTTGCAGCCTGGTACTCTTAATGGTTTTTGGGCAAGTGCATATCCTGGGATGTTTGAAGATATAGCAACTATGATTCCTCTTGCTCAACAACAAGGCTTTACTAATCATATTGGTGTAGCTCAGGCTCTTCAAGCATATTATCTTGTATCACTTGTAGATATGATCGGTGATGTCCCTTTTTCGGAAGCTAATAATGCCTTAGAATTCCCTCTACCAGGTGTTGATTCAGGTGAGGCAGTTTATGCAGCTGCTCTGGATTTATTGGATCAAGCAGATGCTAATTTTACTCCAAATTCACCACCATTAGAAATAGACTTCTTTTATGAAGAAGAAGAAGATTTAGATGGTGATGGTGCCCTTGATTTTAACATACCTGCTTGGAATAGACTAACGAATACCATGCGTATGCGTATCTATCTACAAACACGTTTAGTTGATCCCAATGCTCTTACTAATTTTAATGCTATTGCAAATTCTGGCAACTTCATTCAAGATTCTTCTCAGGATTTTCAATTCACTTGGGGATCAAACTTTCAACAACCAGGAACCAGACATCCTGAATACGGGGCTAATTATACGCCATCTGGAGCAAACATTTATCGTTCCAATTGGTTAATGAATTTGATGGCAACAACAAATGATCCTAGAATACGCTATTATTTTCTTCGTCAAAGTGATTGTACCCCTGGGGCTTCCTGTATGCCAGAAGGTGATGAGCAAAATTTACAATGTTCTTTACAAACCCCTCCTCAACACTATATAGATCAAGGTTTTGGAGATCTCTTTTGCTTCTTAGAAGATGGTTTTTGGGGTAGAGATCACGGAAACGCCGAGGGTATTCCACCTGACGGTCCTATAAGAACTTCTTCAGGAGTCTATCCTTCAGCTGGAGTCTTTGATGACGACACTTTTGCATTTGAAAGTGATCTAGATAATGGCGGGCAAGGTGCAGGTATTTCTCCATTTATTTTGGCTTCATTTGTTGATTTTTGGAGAGCCGAAGTTGCGTTATTAAATGGAAATCCACCAATGGCGGGAACTTTTATAGAAGATGGCATTAATAAATCTATAATCAAAGTTCAAGGTTTTAGTAATCTAGATCCAGGTGCAAATTCTGCCTTTTTTCCCACAATGGCTGATAATGCTGATTTTGTAACTATGATTGGCACTTCTTTTGACACTGGTTCTATAGAAGATCAATGGAACATCTTAGCCGAGCAATATTGGGTAACTTTATATGGAGCTGGTATAGATGCCTATAATTTTTATAGAAGAACTGGTTTCCCAACAACCTTACAGCCAAACCTCGAACCTGATCCAGGAAGCTTCCCTAGATCTCTTTTTTATCCTTTGTCGGAAGCAGCTTCTAATTCAAATATTACGCAAAAACCAGACTTAAATCAGCAGGTTTTTTGGGACAACAATCCACCATCTGCAGCTGTAGGGGGATTTCCTGTATCTAATTAAAATTTAAATGAAATGAAAAAACTAAAATATTTATTTTTACTCCCATTTATAGCAGGAATATTTACTTCTTGCGAAGAAGAAGAACAAGTTGATATATTAATCGACAATGTAGAGCGCGGAGCGATCTTGAGAACAGTACAGATTCTTTCTAATGAATTTCCATTTGACGCTCCTGATACTGCAGAGTTTTCGGTTGAATTGGAAGAGCAGGATCAGGAAGATGGAGCTTTACTATCAGATGTTCAGGTATTTGTGACTTTTTCTGACGGTTCATCCGAGGAAGGAGATTCTAGTGGAGGTATCGTTGATCAGGAAGTGATGGTCACTACAATTCCTGGCAGTGCTTTTGCTATTGGACCTAATGGTCTTCCCAGATTTACTTATACCGTTTCCTTAACAGAACTTCTTGGTTTAGTAAATCTTACGGCTGACAACATTTTTGGCGGAGATACCTTTACAACGAGATTTAACCTTAGGCTTACTGATGGTCGTGAGTTTACGAATGACTTAGGTGATAATATTGATGTAAATGGTAATATTGCCAGTGGATCTTTCTTCCAATCCCCCTTTAGGTATACTACTCCAGTAGTTTGCCCTATTGGAGAAGAAGAATTTATTGGTGATTACACTCTAATGAATACAGTAGCTGTTGATTTTGGAAATCTGTTTACTGAAGGTCAAACAGTTACTCTTGAAGCTGGAGACACTTCAGTTCAGCGTTTCTTTAGTGCTA
>CAZXYA010000639.1:0-5085 GCA_964644655.1 uncultured Saprospiraceae bacterium
TTTGGAAAGATTAAAAAAATTGGCTATCCGAAAACCAAAGGGAAAAACAAAGTTACAGGTTGGAAGAATATGCCACCTGATAAGAATTTTTACAAAATAGGAGAACGTGGTTCGGTTATACAACTTTCAGAAGAAGTATTAATTAAAAGTATCAATTTTCATATTGCGAAAACAGACTTTGATAGCTTACTTTTCAGGGTACATCTTTATGATTTTGAAGATGGTATAATTGGAAAAGAGTTGACAAAAAATAATATTTTTGCATTTACCAACATAAAAAAGGGCTGGGTAAAAATTTCGATAGAGGATGCTCCAATTACCTTAAAAAATGATTTTATCATTACTTTGGAATGGGTAGAAGGTTGGACAAACTTAACAGAAAATATAGTGCTACTTTCTTGTAAAAGTAATGGCGGCATAAATGTATCAAGAGATTATTATTCAGATAATAGTTGGCATTTTTCAGACAATTGGCATACAGGCATTTTCTTAGAAGTTAAATCAGCTCAGTAATAATAATATATGGATGCAATAGTAGTTAGTCAGGTTAAAAACCAATAATAATCCGTTGCTAAGTGACGAGGTAGGAATAAAGTGTGCCAGAATACGTCGTTATTTTTTCTTCTAAGGAGGCTTTAAAAACCGCATATAGCCCCCGCTACATAAGGCTTTTTAAAGTTTTCTTAGAAGTAAATAAGAACAAGTAGTATGGCTCAATTTATTTCTGCGTCGTCACTAACCTAATCCATTGCTAATTTTTAAAATAGATTAAAACACAAAAATGAAATTTACCCTCACAACACTACTATTAACTTTTTCAATGTTAGCTTTCGGACAATCTGAACCTAAAAAAGAAGTCGAAGAATTACCTAGATTTTACACCGCCGCTTGTGAAAATTCGGAAGGTTCAAGTATGGAAAAAATGCAATGTGCCAATCAGGCATTGATGCAATTTATTATCGATAATTTAAAATACCCAAAGGCTGCAAAAGCAGCAAAGTTAGAAGGAACGACTATGGTAAAATTTGTAGTAAGTAAAGAAGGAACAATTAAAGATATTGAGGTAAAGGATACGCCAAGCCCAGAAATGGGCGAAGAAGCAGTTAGAGTGCTGAATTTAATGAATGAACAAAACCTAAATTGGGTAGCAGGATTGGTAGATGGAAAAAAAATAGATGTACAATTGATGTTGCCTTTTAAATTTAAATTATAAGATAGGTCATGAAAAAAGTAGCCATTCTAATTTTCGACAAAGTAGAAGTCTTAGACTTCGCAGGTCCATTTGAAGTCTTCTCTGTCAGCTATGATGAAGCAGGCAACAAACTCTATGAGGTCTGCCTAATAGCAGCAGAAAGTAGCGTCGTAAAAGCCAGAGGTGATTTCCAAGTTATCCCGAATAAAACCATTGATACCAATGAGAAATTTGATATGATACTAATTCCAGGAGGCTTTGGGACAAGATCCTTAATGCACAACGAAACCATTAAAAATTGGGTAAAAGCCCAATTTGAAGAAGTGGAATTAATGTTGTCGGTTTGTACAGGTTCATTAGTTTTAGCGACTAGTGGTTTACTGGAAAATATAGCTGCTACCACGCATCATGCCGCTTTTGAGGAATTAGCGGCGGTTGCACCGAATACCGAAATAATTAAAGGCACAAAGTATGTAGATAATGGAAAAATCATAACTTCGGGCGGTATTTCGGCGGGTATCGAGATGGCTTTACATGTAGTCGCTAAGCAGCATGGGATTGAGCAAGCTCGGAAAACAGCTAATTATATGGAATATGCTTGGAATGAGGAATGATAATTTAAGAAAATAATGTTTTTGCACTAACTTGAAAATCTGGAAGAACTGGAGCACCACTACAAATAGTGTCTCCCATACAAATAGTTACTTCATCTGGAGCGGTATAAACATAAACTTTTTTAGTAGAGGGATAAATATGCCAAACTACTTTTACGCCAGCGGCGAAGTATTCATCTAATTTTTTTTCTACTCGATTAATATTATCACTTTCAGATATAATTTCAGCAACCCATTCTGCCAATTGATTGTTGCCTGTTTTCATTTTTTTAATTTGGTCACCTGAATAAAAAGCGATATCAGGTCGGCGTAGTTGGTTTTCAGAAGTCATCATGTCAGTTTCTGCTGTCAACCCACCCATTTCTTGAAATGCTTTAGTTTGGCAAAAAAGACGGTTTAATAGTAGATAGATTGTTGTTTGCTCTTGGTTCATTGTTTTTGTTTTCTCAATTATGCCATGATTCCATTCATATTTAAAACCATCTTCCATATTGGAAAATTCGTTTAAGAATGATGCTAGGGATATTAGTTCTGATTGTACCCGTGAATCCATATCTTGAAAGGATTTGACTTGGAATTTAGAAGCACTCATTATTTCTAGTTTTTAACAAATTTAAGCTTTTTTTCTAAAAAAATCATTTAGTAAAAAGAAAGGGTTAGACTTTTAGTTATTTTTGCTGCTTCAATTGGTTATTTTTAGTCAACTGAAATTAAATATCAAATATATATGACTTTAAAACATACAGGCACTCCCCTACTCTTAAACTGGAAAGGCTCCCCCCGTTCCATAGCCTTCGATGCAGCAGGCATCCAAGAAAAACTGAATAAAACCCATTTACCTTGTTATGTTGTCAAAGACTTTGGCGGTAGAATTGGAGTGACCAATGAAGGAGAAATAGCAGCAGAAGGTAGAGGGCAAGAAATGCTTGCTATGGTCGCCCCATTAACAGCAACCCAATTAGGCGACCCAACTTTCCAAGAAGATTATAATGTCAAATATGGCTATAAAACAGGCGCAATGGCAAATGGCATTGCTTCTGAGGAATTGGTCATTGCGATGGGGCAAGCGGGCATGATTGGTTCATTTGGGGCAGCAGGATTAGTGCCTAAACGAGTGAATCAAGCCATTGATAAAATTCAGGCAGCTTTACCAACACAAACTTATGCCTTTAATTTAATCAATAGCCCGACGGAAAAAGCCCTGGAAGAAGGAGCGGTTAAATTATTTATCGAAAGAGGCGTAAAGGTAGTAGAGGCGTCTGCATATATGCGTTTGTCAGAGAGCATTGTCCATTACCGAGTTGTTGGTTTAAGCCAAGATGTAGATGGAAATGTTATCAGTAGTAATAAAGTAATTGCGAAAATTTCTCGTTTAGAAGTAGCGACTCATTTTATGAAACCTGCTCCTGATAAATTTTTAAAAGACTTATTGGCAAAAGGAAAAATTACGCCCTTACAAGCAGAATTAGCCAAAAAAGTGCCGATGGCAGATGATATTACGGTAGAAGCGGATTCTGGTGGGCATACAGATAATCGACCTTTAGTGGCTTTATTTCCTACAATTATTAAGTTGCGAGATGAACTTCAAGAAGAATATGGCTATGCCAAAACGATTCGAGTCGGGGCAGCAGGTGGAATTTCTACGCCAGCCTCTGCACTAGCGGCTTTTATGATGGGCGCAGCCTATATCGTGACGGGTTCGGTGAACCAAGCTTGTGTAGAAGCAGGTACTTCAGAACATGTTCGGAAATTATTGTCAAAAGTTGCGTCTACCGACGTAACGATGGCACCCGCTTCGGATATGTTTGAAATGGGCGTGGAATTGCAGGTCTTAAAACGAGGGTCGTTATTTGGCCCACGAGCCAAAAAATTATACGAATACTATACGCGCTATAATTCGATTGACGAAATTCCTACGGAAGAAAGAGCTACCTTAGAAAAGAAAGTATTCCGAGCGCCTTTAGCAACGATTTGGCAATATTGTGTGGACTTTTTTACGGAAAGAGACCCCGAACAAATTGAACGAGCCAAGGAGAATCCAAAGCGAAAAATGGCATTGATTTTCCGTTGGTATTTAGGCTTATCTTCTAATTGGGCGAATTCAGGAAAAAAAGGTAGAGCAATGGATTATCAAATTTGGTGTGGACCTGCAATGGGGGCTTTTAACAACTGGGTCAAAGGCACTTATTTAGCAGATCATCAAAATAGAGAAGCGGTAGATATTGCTGAAAATATTATGTTGGGTGCAGCTTATTTGTATCGAGTACAGGCTTTAAAAATGCAAGGGGTAGCTTTACCTTTGGCTTGGATGCAGGTAGTGCCTAAATCTACGGTGACATAGCTCTCTGAGCTGTGAAAGGTCTGATGTTTTACACTAAAATTTTATTTCAAATATAGAAAAGGGACTTTCTTAAATTATCGTAAGAAAGTCCCTTTTTGAGATATTTATGTTGTAATATAACTTAATACAATATATTAATCATGGATGCTCATTTAAAAAGGTCATTAACAGACAGCTTAAATCCTTTGATAACCTCTTCCGCTGAACAAATATCTTTTCCTTCACAAATTTGCATTTTCTTACCTTTATACACATGTACTTGTTTTATTTCGGGAAAAATATGCCAAACAATTTTTACTTTAGCTTTTCGGTAATCTTCCATTTTTTTATGAACTCTGTTCATCTGGTCAGAAGTGGAAATGACTTCAATGATAAATTGAGGCGTAATATCCTCATTTTTTCTAGCTATAGCAATTTGTTTTTTGGTAAAAAAAGCTATGTCTGGGCGACGATGCTGTCCAGCGAAAAAAACATCAATTCCAGAAATAAACCTCCCTTTAATCGCTTCTTTCAGTTCTAAATTATCCAATAAGTCTGCCAAATTATCGAATAAAAAAGATTGATTTTTGTCCATAGTTCTTAATGTTTTCTCAACATAGCCATCCACCCATTCATACTTATATTTGTCTTCTCGAATCAAATATTTTTTCTGAAAGGATTCCCAGTTAATCTTTTTTTTGCTTGGCTTTTTCTTCGGATAATTACTTGCAATAGCGACCATAATCATTCATTTTTATCAAAAATAGGGAATTTAACATTGGAAGGAAAGTAAATGGAAAGATTTTGTTTGATATAGCAGGTAACACAACGCTCTAAGTTGTGGAGATAACAATAGCTCCCTGAGCGATGAAATACAACCAAATATTAGAACAGAATTAGACAAGTTTATCTACATTAAAAAAGTAGTTGACACTTTCTGAATGCCACGAAGTGGCTGG
>CAZXYA010000640.1:0-5084 GCA_964644655.1 uncultured Saprospiraceae bacterium
AACTGATAACTAACTGATAACTAACTGATAACTAACTGATAACTAACTGATAACTGATAACCGCTAATACCGAATATCCTCTGCTCGTTCCCCAACATAAAAACTAAACAACCAGCCAACTCGGAAGCCCAGTAATACATCAAATCGACTTTGATTATCTCGGCTTTGGGTAGCAAAATTGATATTTCTTCTATTTTTAGTAAAAGCTTCGGTTAATTCAAATCCAGCAAAAAAATTAGCGCCTGTTTTTCTATTTAATTGTTGATAACCAATAAATTGCTCAAAAGCTAAACCATTACTCAATTGATCGTATCCTTGGATGAGTTCCCCTTTTAGTTGATCTGCTGAGCCTGTTTCATCCTGAATTCGTACTTTATGTTGTAGTAAGCCTGCACCAAATGTTAAGCGAATACCTGCCCGTTTATTTTTATTCGACATTGCAAATAATTTACCGATGTGTCCACCTGCATAAAAACCTCGTTCTCTTAAAAATACTTCGGCATAAGTTGCTTGACCAGCACCCACACTTCCCAAGATAAAACCATCGGAATCTCGTAAACTTAGGAGTACATCTTCTTTGACTACATTGCCAAATAAATTATTTCCTTTCAAGCCAAAAATTAGATTCTTTTTTTCGGTAATAAGATCTAAGCCACCACCTAAACTAAAATTATTACCAAATCTATTACTTAAATCTCCACCTGGTACATGAAAGCCATAGGTAACATTAAGCGTTATTACATTATAAGTATTAATGGCATTTCGTTGAGCATAGCTAAGCATACTCCACAAACAGCAGCTTATTAAAAGGGAATATTTTTTCATCAATTTTATTTTCATAATATTAGTAAAAGCTATTGCGAGTCGGCATGAACGAGCAAAAAAGTCCGACTATTTGGTAAAGAGAACCGTGGAACGGGTGGATTAGCCGACGAGCAAAAGTGTAAAATTATTTTTATCCTATTCCTTGATTTAAATTAAACACAAAATTAATCAATCAAAAAGATAGCTGAATGAGCATATCCGTGACGGTATAATTTTTGTTGTTATTACTTGTTAACTATCAATTAACTAACGCTTTGGTAACCTATTAATTGCTAATTCAGTATAATAATTGGGCACTAAAGGGTAAGCATACTGAGAAAATTAAAAACGTATAATTTAAACTTATGAAAAGAATTTTAATTACCGGAGCTGCTGGATTTTTAGGATCTCATTTGTGTGATCGCTTTATTAAAGAAGGCTACCATGTTATCGGAATGGATAATTTATTGACAGGTGATATAAAAAATATTGAACACCTTTTCCCGCTGCCACAATTTGAATTCCATCATCATGATATTACCAAATATATTCATGTGGCAGGCGACCTAGATTATATCTTACATTTTGCTTCTCCTGCTAGTCCTATCGAATATTTAAAAATGCCGATTCAAACCATGAAAGTTGGGGCTTTGGGAACGCATAATGTATTGGGGGTAGCCAAAGCAAAGGGTGCAAGAATACTTGTGGCCTCTACTTCTGAAGTATATGGCGATCCATTAGTACATCCACAGGTAGAAGAATATTGGGGCAATGTCAATCCAATTGGTCCAAGAGGCGTATATGACGAGGCAAAACGATTTTTGGAGGCAATTACAATGGCTTATCATACTTATCATAAAGTAGAAACAAGAATTATTCGTATTTTTAATACCTATGGTCCTCGAATGAGAGTAAATGATGGACGGGTACTACCTGCTTTTTTCTCCCAAGCTATTCGTGGCGAAGGATTGACGGTCTTTGGTGATGGTTCTCAAACCCGTTCTTTCTGTTATGTAGATGATTTAGTAGAGGGGATTTATCGCTTATTGATGAGTGATTATGATATGCCCGTCAATATAGGGAATCCAGATGAAGTAACCATTAAAGAATTTGGGGAAGAGGTATTAGCCTTAGTAGGAAATCCAAAAGCAAAATTGATTTATAAGGAATTGCCAAAAGATGACCCTAAAAAACGACGTCCAAATATTACCAAAGCAAAAGAAATTTTAGGTTGGGAACCAAAGATTTCTAGAGCAGAAGGTATGAAACGAACTTATGAATACTTTAAGACCGTTGTAAAAGTGGATGAAGTAGTAGAAGCATAAGAGTAACATAGTTCTCTGAGCTGTACTTTTTTATTGCGCTTATCAAAATCGTTAATTCCAAAATATTAAGCGAAAGCTTGACACTATAAAAATAAAAACATGAAAATACTCATCACGGGCGGAGCAGGTTTTATCGGCTCTCATTTAGTACGATTAATGGTCAATAAGTATCCAAATTATAAAATTGTTAATTTAGATAAATTGACCTATGCAGGTAATTTAGAAAACCTGAAAGATATTGAAAATGCACCGAATTATACCTTTGTAAAAGGAGACATTACGGATACAGAATTAATGCAAACCTTATTTCAGGATTTTCAATTTGATTCGGTTATTCACTTAGCCGCAGAATCACATGTAGATCGCTCTATTTCCGATCCGATGAGTTTTATTACGACCAATATTGTAGGGACGGTCAATTTGCTAAATGCTGCCAGAAATGCTTGGAAAGATAGTGGCTATGAAGGCAAACGCTTCTACCATGTTTCGACCGATGAAGTATATGGAACACTAGGCGAAACTGGTTTATTTACAGAAGACACTGCTTATGATCCACGTTCTCCTTACTCTGCTTCTAAAGCAAGTTCGGACCATTTGGTAAGGGCCTATTATCATACTTATGGTATGCCAATTGTCATTTCTAATTGCTCGAATAATTATGGTCCATTTCAGTTTCCTGAAAAATTGACTCCCTTAGTTATTAATAATATCAAACATAAAAAGCCGCTGCCAATTTATGGTAATGGAAAATATACTAGAGATTGGTTGTGGGTAGGGGATCATGCTACAGCTATTGACACCGTTTTTCATAAAGGGGCAAATGGTGAAACTTATAACATTGGAGGTAATAATGAATGGCAGAATATTGATTTAGTTCGGGTACTTTGTGATATAGTCGATGGTTTATTAGGTAGAAGAGTAGGGGCCGCACAAGAATTAATTACTTTTGTTAAAGATCGCCCTGGGCATGATAAACGATATGCCATTGATGCCACTAAGATTAAAGAGGAACTAGGTTGGGAACCTGCGGTACAACCAGAGGAAGGCATGCGCCAAACCGCTCAATGGTATTTGGATAATGCAGAATGGATGGAGCGAGTGACTTCTGGTGCTTATCAGGATTATTATGACAAGCAGTATGCTTAATGGAATGATGAAATATAAATGATGAACGATGAATTCGTAAATTGTTAATCTTCCGAATGTAAAATGGCTTGTGCGTGAGATACTCACAAGCCATTTTTAATTTAACTTACATTACTATAAAAAATGTCCACTAGTAAGTATTTTGTTTTACAACTGGACAAAATGTTTTTGGATACAATGTACATTAAGAATATACAGAGGTCAAAGAGTTATAAATTATTGATAGTTAGCTCTTTGTGTGCTCTGTGTCTTCTTTGCGCTCTCTGTGTCCTTAAAATGTATAGTAGTCTAATTTAACCAATTTATCTTTCATAAAAACTAGGAAAATACTCCCGACAGCCCCAAAATTCAATTACAGAGATTATTTCATGGTTAAAGATATGCTCCTTTTCTCGAAGCTCATTTTGTTCTTCAAAAGAAAAACTATTCACTAATTTATTATAGTCTTTCAAAATAAGGGAATGATGACTAGTTGGGTCTACTTTTTTCTTAAGAAATTTTCGTTTAGTGTCTAGTTGTTCTTTATTAGCAGCAACTGCTAATTGTTTTTTTAATTTAAAATATTGCTGTTCCTTATAAGGTAAACCAGCCAATGCGATTAATCTAAATTGGTAAATTTCTCGATCTAAGCGGATAACTTGAATAGCTTTATTGGAGGTGAAATCCATGATACTTTGAGGAGCATTATCGGCAATTCTTTTTTTGATATCGCATGTATAGAAGAGATCCACTTCTTCAATGGATTTAGATGGATTTTTTCTGAATTCTCCAAGTACTTTGCTATTACTCTTAATACTATATAAACTATCTCTTCGATGGAGTAAATTCGCTAATTTTGCAGTATTGCTAATAGTCGGATTTTCCATAACACTTGGTTTCATCTTTTCTAAGCGTTCCAAATCCACTTTATCTTTTTGATAAACCTGCTTAGATTCTTTTAATTTTTTGCCTTTCCATTCGACCAAAGCGACTCTAAGGTGTTCGTTTTTTAAATTAATAAAAATTTTATCCAAGGATTCATTTAGTAAATAGAGGGTATAATGAGTTGTAAAGGCTAATTCATTTGTCAAGGGGTTATTGATTAAATTTGTCCCATCTCGTTTAGCTTCTTCGTAAAAACCCCATAATTTTTCTACTTTATGGAAGTTTTCAATAATTTCTTTTATGATGGGAATTTGCCCTTGCATTTCTATTAAATGAGGAACGATATTTTGAATGCTTGAATAATTAGTGGCGATAGTATTTTCAACAATAGTTTGTTGAGGAGAATTACTAATCATAGGATGATAGAGAGAATCCCTTACATTCGCTATGCATTGAGGAATGACTAAAAATGTAATTAAACTTATTAGAATTGGCAAAAAATATCGAAAATTAGTTTTCATAGCTGCTATTTTTATTAAATATTTATATTTTAAAAACACAAATATAAATATTTAATAATTCATTAAGCTAAGACTCAAGAAAAATCCGTTTAGACCCGTTAAATCCGTATAAGCATCCCATCTGCTTTGCAGTTCACTTCACAAAATAGTCCCCTAGGACTTTTTTGCTTGTTCATCCTCCTCGCTCGTCTGACTTCAATAGTGAAATAGTAACTGGTATTGTATTGGCGCAGTTGATTTTTCATCACAAAGAGACAAAGCACACAAAGTCCACAGCGTTTTTGACCAGTATAGTTTAGTTAGTTTACACTAAAATAAAGAAAAACAACTATCTGTGTGCATGACCATTTTGGCTTAATAAATATCCAACCAACCTATTGATATACGACCGAATAACTTAGTCATCTAGATATATACAAAAAAA
>CAZXYA010000641.1:0-5075 GCA_964644655.1 uncultured Saprospiraceae bacterium
TAAAACAAGCTCGACCTTGGGTAGAAAAATTTCCTCAAATTGATGCCCCTGTAGAACGAGTCGCTGTAGAGGCTCAATTTTTTCAAACCTTGCAAGCTCTTGATTCGATTAATCATTATGCGCCTAAATGTTTGGGCTTTGATGCGGATAACTTTATTTTAGTCACCGAAGATTTAGGCAAAGGGGCTGATTATAGTTTTTTATACCAAAAAGATAATTTGTTAGCGGATGCTGATATTGATGGATTGACAAAATATCTTTCTGCCTTGCATCAAGTTGCTGTCTCTTCTGATTTCCCTCCCAATTTAGCAATGCGCCAATTGAATCATGAGCATATTTTCAATTTTCCCTATTTAGAAGAAAATGGGTTTAACTTAGACGATGTGCAAGATGGATTACAGAATGCTGCTATGCCCTACAAAACCAATGCACCATTAAAAGCTAAAATAAAGGCTTGTGGAGACGTTTATCTAGCGCAAGGTAAACATTTATTACACGGTGATTTTTATCCCGGCAGTTGGTTAAAAGTAGCAGATGGTTTAAAGGTGATTGATCCAGAATTTGGGTTTGTGGGTCCAGCGGAATTTGATTTGGGTGTTTTATATGCCCATTTACTCATGGCAGGGCAGCCTTCATCCATTTTTAAAGCAATTTCTAAGCAGTATCAACAGCCAACCAATTTTAACGAAGGATTATTAGCTCAGTTTGTAGGCATTGAAATACTTCGTCGTTTGATTGGGATTGCCCAATTGCCTTTGAGTTTAGATTTGAACACTAAAAAGCGATTGATGGAACAAGCAGCGAAATGGATTATGGAAAGGAAAATAGAATATTAAATCTAAATAGTATTTTAGAGCATGAATATCTGTAAAATGAAGCTTAATGGTGGGCGATACTTTCAAAGTATCGCCCACCATTAAGCTTCATTTTATCACTATCATATTCTCTGCAAAAGTTGTTCATGTTGAATGTACTTTTTTGCTACTAGCTAAAAGCCCACACAAATCAAACAGCCGCATACAAGCGATCCATACGCTCAGAAATTTCCTGTAATCGAACTCGATCTCCACCTGCGACCTCTGCCGAGCCCCAGCCTTGATAGCCCACTTCCCTTAAAGCTGCATTAACTGCAGGCCAATTGGCATCCCCATCACCTAATTTCACTTTGAACCCTTCCCAAATGCCTTCTTGAGTTTGCTTTTTACGACTATAATCTTTAATGTCTATTTTGATGATTCGTTTTCCTAGTGCTTGAATCCATTGTGCAGGCCAACCGTAGCGGACAATATTTCCTACATCAAAATACCAACCAATCATCGGGCTTTCAAACTCGTCGATATAGCGTGCTGCTTCTAACGGACTAATCAAGAAATTATTCCAAACATTTTCTATTGCTATTTTAACGCCAGTCTCTGCTGCTACAGGTAAGATTTTTCTAATTTCTGCTTGTGATCGCTCATAAGCATCTGTGTAAGACACTTTTTCATTCACTACTCCTGGAACTAATAAAACTGTTGAGCCACCGTATTTTTTAGTAGCTCGCAAGGCACTTTTCATCGACTCCACACATTTTGCTCGCACTACGGGGTCGGGATCAGAAAGGGGCATTTTCCAATGAAAAGAATTAACTGTACCTGGAATTTCTAAACCACTTTTATCCCTAGCATTCAAGATTTCCTTTTCATCTAAATCATTAGGACTATCTAATTCTATTCCGTCAAAACCTAAATCTTTGACTAATTTAAATTTATCTAAAATGGATAAATCTTCTTTAATCATGCCGTATTTCAAGCTTTTTTTAATTAAAGGTTGGACTGATTCTGCAACGATTTTAGTGGTAGGCGTAGCACAAGAAACATTAGACATAAAAGCAAGAGAAGTTGTTGCTACTACACTTTGCTTGAGAAAGATTCTTCTGTTTGGTAGAGGCATTTCGTTGATGTATTGGTGGATAAATCTCCGTGTTTGGAAAGGCAAATCTTAAATCATAAATCCATCCTAAATTTACCTATTTATCAAGTAAGTAATCAAAGATTAACAGATTTAAGATGTATCATTTTGGTCAAGCCTAACATTACTTGACAATAGAGCGTCAGGTAAAAAAGCAATAATAATCCGTTGCTAAACTAATCCGTTGCTAAAAAAATAATTAGCAATGGATTAAGTTAGCAATGCCTGCCTACCGCAGGTAGGGATTCTATATAAATTAAAAAATTAGCGAATATCTATTTTCAATCTGACACGCTAAAAGATATAATCTGTAACCACTTAGAAGATACAAAGGACAAACCTAATTTCTCCTACATTTGAGGTTTTCCTTCCTCCCCCCTTTGTACCTTTGTACCTCTATACCTCTCAACCTTTATACTATTGTAGCTACTATAATTTTATATAAATTTAGTCGCCCCAGGCTTCGCAATGTCTGCCATTTGCCAGTCCAAATCCCAGTTGAACTCATCAACTTTTGGTCCCAGCACCTCTTCAGAATTAAGTGCCTCTTCCCAAGTAATTGTCTTACCTGTATAAGCAACCATTCTACCCCAAATTGCCAACATGGTGCTATTTGCTGCTCTTATCCCATCATTAATCGGATTCCCATTTCTGATAGACGCAAATAATTCATCATGCTCTGTTTGGTACATATTATTTTTGTCTTTTTTATCATGTTCTTTTTCCCAGCGCCAGTTCTTCTCTCCTTTTATTTCGTGGTGATTCCAAACGTTAATATCGCAACGACCTTTGGTGCCTAACATTTCTATACCATAAGCTCTATCCGTTCCTTTTTGCTGACGGCTATGATGCAAACCTCTAGAACCATCTGGATATTCAAAGGTAATCGCAAAATGATCATAAATATTCCCGTATTGTGCGTCTACTCTACTCTGCCGACCACCAATTCCCGAAGCGCTCACAGGTAAGACATCTCCTTTTGCCCAAGACATTAAATCCAAACTATGAATGGCTTGTTCTACAATATGATCGCCAGACAACCAATTATAATAGACCCAATTTCTTAGTTCTTTCTTGAATTTTCCCCAACTAGGTTTTGTTGGTCTCCACCAAGAAGCCCCTGTATTATAGGTATTATAAATAGATATCACATCTCCAATCTGACCATCCAACACCCGCTGGAAAGTATCTCTCTTAGGATAATCGTATCGCCAGCAAAAACCAGACATAAAGCCTAAATTTTTAGCTTTGGCTTCTTTTGCAGTTGCCATTACTCGTCGGATACCGGGGGCATCCACCGCAACAGGTTTTTCAAAAAACACATGTTTATTGGCAGCAATACAGGCTTCTAAATGAGCTGGACGGAAATTAGGCGGGGTGCCCAAAATAACGACATCTACATCTGTTGCCAATACTTTTTTATAGGCATCAAAACCAATGAATTTTTGATTGTCAGGTACTTTGACTTTGTCCGCAATATCCTCGTCTAATAGACTATTATAAGCCACCTTCATATTCTCAGGAAATACATCTGCCATTGCAGTCAAAACGACATTCGCTTCTGCATTTAATGCCTGTACTGCGGCGCCCGTTCCTCTACCACCACAACCTATTAAACCCACTTTTAAGGTATCTGCATTAAATAAGTGTTTTGGTTGATTATTGGCTAAAATATTAAAGCCAACAGAACTTGCTGCTAAGGTAGATCCCGTTAGCTTCATAAATTTCCTTCTCGAAGTATTGGTGATTATTTTTTTCATGCTATAAAATTTAAAATATTTGGACAATTTTACTTTTTATAAAAATAAATTTTAGAAAACTTAGAGCATCTTTAAAAATTATTTTGAGTTGATAATCAATAGTTTGTGGTTCTGACAATTAAATAATTAATGAGTTTAGCGAGCTAAATGAATTCATTATTTTGAAGTCAGAGCCTGCACCGATTTTATCGGTGTTCATAAAATATTGGTTGTCAGACAATAGAAATTTAAACATACTCTTAAACTTGAAAGGCTAATCTACTGCTTTTTTAGGAAAAAAAGAATAGGTTAGTCGCCTAATTAACCCTCAAATTCAAGTGCAATGTCCCCTTCAATGCTTACGCTGATTCTTTTCGGATATTTAAACCACTCCTGTCTACAGCAGAAAATGAAGTTGACTTTGAGATTTTATAGGAGGATTGATAATAGGAACAAACGCTGTTTGCGAACCGCTTGCGAACGGGATGGCAGTAAGATTGAACGGATTTAGACGGATTTTGATTTTGAAGTTGTAGTTGAGGTTGATTTTGAGATTATGGCTGCGGTTGACTTTGAGGTTGAACTTATTAAGTTATCCATTGAGTAAGAGAAATTATCATTTTTTAACCTTAATTTTGCACTCAAATTAAAATTTAAATGACGGTACCTTTTATTTCAGAACAAATAATTGATAGCATTACGGAAGCTTTGGATAACGAAGAAAATAGTTATGATGAGGCCATTGGAGATATGCAAGCCAAACAACCTATCTTATTTTCCTATTTGCTTTCCGAAAGTTTTAAGTTACTGACAAAAGAAGAAAGTGACTATCTATTATACTTAGCTATGGTCATTTGGAAAGCCGTAGATACAAAAGTGGAAGAAATGACCATTTTGGATTCTGAAAAAATAGAGGAGATAGAGGAACAAAATTGGACCTTATTTAATGATACGGCTGCGAGAAGATTCAAAGAAAAATTAGATGCCTTTTTTGATAAATATCCACAAGAGGATTTATTGGCTTTTGTCGAAGATGCACTAGTTGATGATGAAGATAGTTTTGTGACCAAAGAAGGCAAAGAATTATTATTCATTGGTTTGCGAACAACCATTGATGCACTTTGTGATATTTAGAGCTTGTCTAAAATTCCATCAATTGGTTAAAAGCGGCAAATTTTATTCTGAACTACGTTAAAAATTTTGATCATAACTTGGCTATGCTAAAAATTTTTGCCTTGTTCAAAACAAAATTTGCTCACTTTTACCTCAATCATGAAATTTAGACAAGCTCTTAACTAGTAAGCGAAAATGGGGTTCAATTGAATATTTTTGTATTGACCGCAAAAAGATAGCAAGGTGCAGCGCACCGCCTACATTTGTATCATC
>CAZXYA010000642.1:0-5057 GCA_964644655.1 uncultured Saprospiraceae bacterium
AACGGATTAGTTTTCCTCAGTTTACTCCGATTTTATCGGAGGATAATTATCAGTTTTTTATCTGACTATCTAATTAAACATACTTATCCTTAAAAACAATTCCATAGTCTTCTAACTCTTTTAATAGAGGATCATAAACTGTTTTTTGCATGGGTACTTCCATTCCCATATCTTTGACTTCTCCTGTCATTATTTTTTTGAGCATAATTGCCATTGGTAAGCCTACAACTTTAGACAGGGCAGTATTATCTCCATTTTCACCAGTTAATTCTAGAGTAGAAATTAGGGTTTTTCGTTCGCCCTCCAAGATATAGTCATATTCATGTTGCATGATAATGGTATCTTTTTCTTCGGGATTTAATGCCCATTTATCCAGTAGGACTGTTTCTAAAAGAAGCGCGGGGGTTGCTCTAGAAAACTTAATCCTTCTTTTGCTAAATAAGCCTAGCCATTCCAACTGTTTCATTACTTTGGAAAAAGGAGTAACGCCTAATTTATTGGCCATTCTTTCTTTAACAGATCCACCTGTTTCATTTTGTAAATAGGCTTCCATCCATTCGTGAAAAGACATTTTTTCAGAATCTAAAATTGGATAAGAACCATCAGTCAAGCCGATTTGAATAAGGGCATTCCATCCGTCACAGAAACCAGGATAACGCAAGGTAGCACGATAAATATTAGGCACTTCCCCTAAACCATATACTTTTTTGTGCAGCAAGGAATCTCGGTTGGCATAGGCTTCAAACTCGCCAATACCTTCAATATTAAGTGTTTTATAAGTCTGAAACAGCCGATGATAAGGAATATATTTCTTTTTACCTTTTTCTAGATATTGAGCAGTACCTTGACCCATTAGGACCAAATTTCTAGGGTTCCAAGTAAATTTAAATTTCCAAGGATTATCGTTTAAATATTTTGGCGCAACTAAACCACCTCCATAAGAGCGAAAATTGACCACTTTTCCTCCCTTTGCTCGAATATCATCCAATCTTTTTTTGGCTGCAATATGTTCTAATCCTGGGTCTAAGCCTCGTTCTCCTGTAAAAACTAATTCTCTATCTCTTGCTTCATCCCCCAAACGATACATTTCTCTAGAAACATAAGAAGAAGTAATAAATGGTTTCTGAAATTTGATGCAATCATGGGCTACTTCTAGATGCAAATGAGCGGGTAATAAAGAAATGACCGCATCCGTTCGAGCCAGATGATCTTTTCGGTCATTATTTTTAGAGACATCTAACCAGATAGCTCTAGCATTTGGATGATTTTTCACCTTCGCTTTTGCTAATTCAAGATTCGCATCTGCCACGGTAATAAACCAGTTATGAGTAGCAGCGGCTTCACAGATATAATTGATTAAAGCAGAAGAAGAACGACCAGCACCGATGACAAGAATATTATTCATTTTCTTTAGTTTAGCACTATATTACCTTAAAGTTTAACTAAGTTGATTTAGAAAAGTAAATATGGTTAGGAAAACTCAATATAAAGACAAATAGTTAAGAATAGCAAAATTTTGTTTGGTACTTTTACATTAATTTTATGTGAGATTATTAAAAATAGAAAATTAATAGCTTGATATGCAGCAAAAAAAATTAGTATTAGAATGGGAGGAGTTGAGTCAAATAACTGATTTAATTCCAGTAGAGGCAAAGCTGCTAAAATTAGCGACATCAAGTCTAGAAAACGCTTATGCACCCTATTCCAAATTTCAGGTAGGCGCAGCGATTCTATTAGGAAATGGAGAAATGTTAGGAGGTAGCAATCAAGAGAATGCCGCTTATCCAATGTGCCTTTGTGCAGAGCGGGTGGCTCTATCAGCAGCGGCATCTCAGTACCCAAATATAGGGGTCAAAACGATGGCGATTACGGTAAAAGCGCCGACTCAAATTATTGGGCAACCTGCCATGCCTTGTGGTGCTTGTAGGCAAGCATTATGCGAAAAGGAATATCAACAAAAACAAGCCATTCGATTGGTGATAAGAGGAGAGGTAGGACCTATATATAGCTTTAATTCTGCTAAGGATATCTTACCATTTTCATTTGATGGTAGTTTTCTTTAAAAAAAATGAACATATGATTTGCAATTCTCGTTACTATTATGCAAACTTAGCGTCATAAAAAAGCATTTTAAAGATAAGATAATCCTTGATTATTAAGTTATATTAAAAAAAATAGCAAACATTACTGTAAATATTGATTAATATTGAAAATTATTACTTCCCAATTTCTTATTACCCTTATATTTGCAATTCTTTTTATCACCAGACTTAACGTTGCTGTTAGTTGTCCTAAAATATCAATGGAGGACTATTAAAATTTTCCCTATATAATATCGTTAAGTCATATCAAAAAATCTTAAAAAATTTATGTTAGAAGGTACTGTTAAATGGTTTAGCCTAGAGAAAGGATATGGATTCATCAAACGCAAAAGTGGCGGTAAAGATGTATTTGTACATATCAATGAAGTATTGGAATCAGGTTACAAAACACTTTATGAAAAAGAAGAAGTAGAATTCGAAATAATAGAGAATGATAGAGGTCAGATTTGTGCAAGAAATATTACTGCCTTTGAATATGTTGATGAGTAGATAAATAAGGCCGATTTTAAAAAAGACAAAACAGAACCGTACGGAAAAAAGTGCCTAATCATGGTATTGTTAAATTGTTGATTTAACTGAATAAGGAGTTACAACAATTTAACAATAGGTTATTAGAAATATTCTTTGTATTAAAGACTACAATTTTTATCACACCAATATCGCTTCTATAGAATTAACATCTGATTAACAAAAATTCAAACTTCATAAGATACACTAACTAAGTCTTGGTATTACCTTTGTAATAAATAAGACAAAAACAATATTTTTGTTCCAATAACTATCGGAATTAAAAACGTTATTTTTGCATTTTTTGCAAATGTATTTCTTAAGACAAATGCAATAATTGAAATAACAGAAGTGTTTTAATTGTGTTAACCATTAAAATGACTCCTTATTCCAATTTAAAATCAATCTTAAGGAATCAATATTTTATAATCACACAAATTAAAGTTAAAATGAAATTAAGAATTGCTATTTTCAGCCTTATGGCAGCAAGTTTATTCATGGTTGCTTGTGGCGGCGGTGATGCTTCTGTAAGAGAAGACGCTAAAAAAGCTATCCAAGCCAATCCAACTCCAGCAGCACCTGCTGCGCCAGCGGCTGCACCAGCAACACCAGCAGCACCTGCAGGTCCTACTACTTCTTTATCTTTTGATAACTTAGAGTATGATTATGGTACCATCACTTCTGGTGAAAAAGTACAATATGCTTACAAGTTTAAGAATACTGGTTCTGAGCCTTTAATCATTAGCAACGCAAAAGGTAGCTGTGGATGTACGGTTCCTGAGTGGCCAAAAGAGCCAATCGCTCCGGGTGCAACTAGCGAAATTTTAGTTCAATTTGATTCTAGTAATAAGAGCGGAAACCAGTCTAAGCGAGTTACTTTAACAGCTAACACGAACCCTGCTCAAACATTCTTGACGATTAAAGGGATAGTAAACAAAGTAGAAGAAGCAAAATAATTACTTGGACATTTGAATATAGCTTTGTCATAAGTCTATTTTCAAAACAAGTGTACTATAAAAATACCGTATTCAAATTCTTGAATACGGTATTTTTTTGTTAAAAACCACCGAATACTAAAAAATATAGCAAATATTCTAAATGATGACCCAACATTTTTTAGTTATTTTGCATCTTTAAGCCATAACGTTGAGAAAGCAATTTGATTCTAAAAATAGAATAGGAACGCTAAAAAGATAAATGCTCATTCTTAAAATTATAAGGTGCTGATTTTTAGTACATTTTTTAATTTTAATTTACATTTTAATTTTAATTCATTCCATAGATTGTTTTTTCTAAAAAAGTAGCAAGTAGAAATGCAACTAATAGATACGCATACGCACTTATATGTGCAGCAGTTTGAAAATGATCGAGCTGCCATTTTTGAAAGAGCTATAGCAGCAGGAGTTGAAAAATTTTATTTGCCAGCTATTGATAGCGAAACGCATGAAGCAATGTTTGCCCTAGAATCGGAATATCCAGAACGTTGTTTTGCGATGATGGGATTACATCCCTGTTCCGTAAAAGCAGATTATGAAAAAGAGTTAAAAATAGTGGAAGCTTGGATAGCAAAAAGGCATTTTTGTGCGATTGGAGAAATAGGGATTGATTTGCATTGGGATACTACTTTTTTTGAAGAACAAAAAGAGGCATTTATTAGGCAGATTAATTGGGCAAAAGATTTAGATGTACCTATTGTCATTCATTCCAGAAAATCTACCTGGGAAGTTATTAATATTTTGCGAGCAGAGAAAAGCGACAAATTACGAGGGATATTCCATTGTTTTGGAGGAACAGTAGAAGAGGCAGAAGCAATAATTGATTGTGGTTTTCATTTGGGGATAGGAGGTGTTTTAACGTTTAAAAAAGCAGGTCTAGATAAAACAATGGAAGCAATTGATTTAGAACATATTGTCTTAGAAACAGATTCGCCTTATTTGGCGCCATCTCCTTATCGTGGGAAACGAAATGAAAGTGCTTATATCAAGTTAGTAGCCGAAAAATTAGCATTGATAAAGGATATTGAAATTTCAGAAATTGCAAGAATTACTAGTGCAAATGCAAAGAATTTATTTATAGATTCGCCTAAAGGAGCACTTTTGTTAAGCTAAGACTAGGTGATTTAAGACAGAATTACTACTTTAGTGCCGATTTTGAAAAAAGTCGATTAATTATAAGGTAGTAAGTAATTGAAAAACGACGAATTATATAGGATAAATAAAACTAACTCATTAAGTTTTTTAAATTTATTTTGTTTTATAATATTATTTTGCAATATTTACGCCTTGAAAATTTAGTATTTATTCTTTTTATATTTGAAAGTATTGTAATGAGCTATTAAAGAGTAGTTTGTTAAAAGAAAAAAGTAAACATTAGGATAGAAGAAAAGCGGCTAGTAAGTCAACGGAGAGGTGTCCGAGTGGCTTAAGGAGTCCCGATGAAAAATCGGGA
>CAZXYA010000643.1:0-5044 GCA_964644655.1 uncultured Saprospiraceae bacterium
GAGATATAGAGGTAGACTTTTTAGAATTAGGGCGACAGCGTAACGTTTTCTCCCAGTATTCTTGCGGTTGCCAAAATGTTTGGATTAGGGGATCTTAAATCATAAATCATAAATCTGTCACGCAAAAACTACATGGATTTATGATTTAAGATGCCTGCCGGTAGACAGGTATGATTTCAGATGTATGATTTGCTCATGCCCAAAAACTAGGGGAACTTTATCCCAAATTCTGAACAACCTATCTTCTCCCCTAAATAATCACAATCTTTGAATATAATTTAAAACTCCTCTTTTAGCGACTCTTGTACCATTTCTAAAATAGCCAATGCCATAAACATCTTTTCTTCCTTATTCTCCATTGGTCGTAAGAAATGAAAAGCCCTTGGATTATGTTTGTCTGTTTTGGCAGGATTTTGTACACTTGCTACTTCCTTTTCTCCAATTACTATTGGATGTAATTTTAATTCATTGTCTCGATTAATCCGAGCTAATAAACGATTTCTACGACCGCCATATAAACCACCGTTATCCTTTAATACCCCTGCGTATTGACCATCAATATTGACGTCAATTCCTTTCTTTTTAATGCGATAAGCAAATTCATTTTGAGAGGTTCTAGCATATAAAATAGCATTTTCTTTAGTAGCGATATACCTTCGATAGCTATAAACAATGAGTGGTTCGTGATAGATAGAGGTGAAAATCCCTTTTGCAGTTTTGGTTAATCCTCGCTTTATTTTTTGGTTGACTTGGCGCAAAGATAATAGGCTCATTTCTTCCTTATTCCAAGGGATTAATTGATCGCTCCATTCTTTGATTTCGATGCGCATTTTTCTGAAATCAGTTAAGACTCGATTTTTCCCTGGTTGAAAATTGGTGAGTAATTGATAGAGTAGATATATTGCCAGAGACGTTACCGAAAAAATGGCGATAAAGGATAATATGAGAAATACGATTGGTGGCATTTAATTTGGTTGACGGTGGATACAAACCTATTTTATGCAATAGTTTTTCCGACCTTATTTAAGCTAACTACACTACAATTTTAGGGCTTTGTTTGATGTAAAGGGTGAAATTTTCTACTAATGTTTATTTTTTTTAGGCTAAAACGCAAAAGATAGGAAAGATGAATTCATAGCTCTACACTTTTTACTGAGTTATAATGGCATTTGAGGTATTTTACATTTTGAGTAATGGAACACTTTTAACGCCTCCTTTTGAGTCTTCCAACTTTAAAAAATAATACCCTCTTGGAGCGTTTGTAGGAAAAGGAATAGACAGATTAGAGGTACCTAAAGATAGATTTTGGTGAAATAAAGGAGCAATTGTTTGTCCTGTCGAATTAATTAGCGTACCACTTAAATTAGTGGCTGCTGTTAAGTTAACATCAATATTAATCTGTGTTTGTACTGGATTGGGAAATACCGAAATATTTTCTAAGTTGCTAATCGCTTTTATAGAAGAAGTCATTTGCGCATTAAATCTAGCCGAAGTTGTATAAATATCATCACCTGTTCGAGCCAAATTATCATTTGCATCATTGACAGCTACATAAAAAGTGACCCTTCCTGCATTTGAGGAAGGTGCTTGCCAATCAATATTCCAAGTGGTTAGTATAGAACCATCTTCAGAATGCGTTACATAGTCTCTTCCATTTGCACTTTTTGTTCGTAGATATTCGCCTGCTGGCATCCATTCTCCAATGTTATTATTTTGTGCATCTAAAGCTACTATTTCAAATCCATTTCTAGCGGCTTCTTGTGGGTTATCAATGGAAACGGTTAGGGTATGTGTATTCCCTGGTATATAAACAGATGCATTATTGTCCAATCGAAGATTTATACTAGCCGCACCAAAATTTGAGGGAGTATCATGGCAACCACTTCTGCCGCAACTATCTTCTCCCGGTGCGCCTGTAACACCCGCTGGTGCACCTGGAAGATTGCCTAGTAGCGCCAAATATAAAATACACCCACTAAAGAATAAAAATCGAGTCCATAAAATTTTCATAGTTACTTTGATAATCAAGCAATAAGATAATGTTTCCTTAATTCATGAATGTAATTCAATTTTCTTAAAATCTCAAAATAGTGTTTTAAAAAAATTCCTAATTAGGACAATATGTCCGTCAAACGAAATGGAGATAGGGATTTTCCTGCTTTACTCTACGAAAAAATCCGTTTCACCCTCAAAACACCGAAATAATTTTAGTAGGATAGAGTAGGATTTTCATTAAATAAAATTTTATTCTACTTTTACGTTTAGTACACCGTTCAAAAAGTTTCTTGGTGTTTCCCCTCGCCACCTCCCGACTAAAGTTCCCCTTCGGCGGGACAAGTAGCGGCGGCTCGGAGAGGGATTCTTAAGGGGACAAATTCTCAAGATTTTCATTGAAAATCTTGAGAATTTGTCCCCTTAAAATCCCTAAGAGTAGCAGCAAAGCTGCGCTCGGGGGACACATCAAAATGATAAAAAACTTTTACACAGTATATTAAATTCATTCAAAATAAACTAGGCAACTTTATGACGGTATTAAATACCTTAAATAAGGGAGAAAGTGGAACGATTCATTCTTTTTCAGATGAAGCAACTGCCTGTAAAATGATGTCGATGGGTATTTTACCTGGAAGTACGGTGAAATTGATTAGAAAAGCCCCTTTTGGAGGCGCTATTTATATCAAAGCCGATCATCAACAATTTGCCATTAGAAATACTGAAGCTGCATGCATAGTGCTGAATTAAAAGCCCAATCTACTAAAACTTTAACGATTGCTTTATTGGGAAATCCCAATTGTGGCAAATCGACCGTCTTTAATCAATTGACTGGATTACGTCAAAAAATTGGCAACTTTCCGGGCGTTACCGTTGATAAAAAGCTAGGTCAATTAACTTTAGCCAATGGCGAAATTGCTACTTTAATTGACTTACCAGGCACCTATAACCTTTATCCTACTTCTCAAGACGAACGAGTCGTATTAAATATTCTTGCCAATCCTGTTGACGAATATTACCCTGATGTCATTTTATACATTGCGGATGTTACCCAATTAGAAAAACATTTTTTGTTATTCTCTCAAGTTAGAGATTTGGGGATTCCAATGGTGTTAGCTTTGAATATGTCAGATGCAGCAGCGGCACAAAATCTTCAATATGATACTGTTGCGATAGAAAAGGCTTTTGGCGTGCCGACCGTTGCTATTAGTGGTCGATTAGGGGAAAATTTCCCCGAACTAAAAAAGGCGTTAAATCAATTAATTAGCCAGCCATTTGTTGCACCAAAACTTTTTTACCAATTTTCTGAAGTAGAAAAAGAAGTCAGTCAGAAAATCCAAAATACCCATCAATTAAATAATTCTTTTCAGGCTTTACTATGGGCGCAAAATGCTCCTCAACTAACTTTTTTATCGGCAAATAAAAGAAGCGAAATTAATCAATTAGTCAAGGAGGAAAATTTTAATCCTTTAGCCAATCAGGTTCGAGAAGTCATGCAACGGTTTGATCGTTTTACACCGATGCTTAAAAAGACGATTCAGCGAACGGAAACAAATAAGATTACGCTGACCGAAAAAATTGATGATGTTGTTACAAACAGATTCTGGGGACCAATTATCTTTTTTGTTTTAATGTTGGTAACTTTTCAGGCAATTTATGCTTGGTCAAGTTATCCAATGGATTTGATTGAGGCAGGATTTGCTAGTTTAACGGAGGTAGTAAATGGAATATTACCAGATACATGGTATCGAAGTTTACTGACAGATGGTATTATTGCGGGTTTGGGGGGCATATTAATATTTATTCCCCAAATAGCTATCCTATTTTTACTCATTAGCATTTTGGAAGAAATAGGCTATATGGCAAGGGCTGTTTTTATGTTTGACAATCTGATGCAACGCTTTGGGATGAATGGGCGGAGTATTGTTGCATTGGTTTCAAGTGGCGCTTGTGCCATACCAGCGGTAATGTCTACTCGAACGATTAGTAATTGGAAAGAACGACTGATTACCATTTTAGTCGCCCCTTTTATTTCTTGTTCGGCACGAATTCCTGTGTATACCGTTTTAATTGGTTTTGTGGTGCCTTCTGCTACCATTTGGGGCATTTTCAATCAACAAGGAATCGCTTTTATGGGCTTGTATTTGGTGAGCATTATTGCGGCTTTAGGGGCTGCTTGGATTTTCAAAAAAATATTAAAAACAGAAGAGCGCAGTTTCTTGATGCTGGAACTACCCGAATACCGTAAGCCTGTCTTTAAAAATGTCTTATTTACAGTCTATGAAAAAGTCAAAGCTTTTGTGATTGAAGCGGGTAAAGTTATTTTTGTTATCTCCATTATTTTATGGGTTTTGGCATCTTATGGACCAAACAACAAAATGGAATTGGCCGAAACAGCAGCGATTTCTATAGCTACTCAAAATAATTTAGGAGAAGCCGAAACAGCAGATTTAATAGCAGGCAAACAAATCGAAGCTTCTTATGCTGGTCACTTAGGTAAATTTATTGAACCTGCGATTCGACCATTGGGGTATGATTGGAAAATTGGTATTGCCTTAATTACTTCCTTTGCTGCCAGAGAAGTTTTTATTGGTACAATGGCAACGATTTACAGTATTGGAAGTGCTGAGGAGGAAGGAACGATTCGAGATCGAATGGCTAAAGAAGTGAATCCTGTAACAGGCAAACCGACTTATAATTTTGCTACTTCTTTATCCTTATTGGTCTTTTATATATTTGCGATGATGTGTATGAGTACACTTGCAGTAGTTAAACGAGAAACAGGGGGCTGGAAATGGCCAATTATTCAATTTTTCTTTATGACGGGTTTGGCTTATTTGGGGGCTTTTGTGGTTTATCAGGTCTTTAACTAACCCATTTAATAGAACCAATATTTGATTTTTAGTGTTATTATGAATAAATTTGTTATATAAATTCATTCAAAAATCCATTATTATGAAAATAGAATTTAGAAGAAAAAACCAGCCTCGCACCTTATATACTTAGTTCTTGGAAGAAAACTCATAATCGACTAATAATCAGTAAAATAAGT
>CAZXYA010000644.1:0-5019 GCA_964644655.1 uncultured Saprospiraceae bacterium
TCTGTATTGATTTTTGGTTTATTCATCTGATTGTTTTTTTGATAATTCTTTTAAAAGAATTTTATGAAGTAGATCTATTAGAACGAATCAAACCCACCGTAATACGCATTGGATTTTAGGCTTATTGGTACTTATACTTATTCTAGGATATTTCTTTTATCAGAAGAGTCAAGAGAATCATAGTGAGACTATGTTTTCTTTACAAGATATTGAGGATGGATTGCCTAAGATTAAGAAGTTTGAGAGAGGGTAGAGGTAAACAATTAAGGCAGTCCAAATTTGGACTGCCTTAATTGTTAAATTAGAAATGTTTAAAAACAATTATGCCACAGCATTTGCAGCTACTGCCTTTCTTGCTAAGTATATCTTTAAAAGTTTTTGAAACCTAGCATCTCCTTCTTGTATTTCTAAAAATACGACATCATTTCTTCCATTTCTAACATCATCCACATCTATAGATATTGTCTTTTTCCCAAATTTGTTCCATAAGCACAAATTGATATAATATCTACCATAGAATGTATGAATACAAGGTTGATTATTTACTCTTTTCCAATTACTAGACTTTATTCTGTAAATAATTCCAAGTACGTTTTTATTGGTCAATTTATTTATTCCAAACATAGGTGTACTTTTATTAAAAGTCATTAATATATGTTTCTACCTTACTTAGACAATCATTAGCATCGTTAAAGGGCTTTTCTATTGTGGCATCATTAGCAGCTTTACTGAATGTTGTTTTTGTTGTACTTAATGTACCTTTAACCACCTGAAATCTATCTTTCTGAACTCTATCATAACAACATTGCCCTATCTTAGTGACTAAAAATTCTAATGAACCTAAATTTTCTGTAATTGAACTAATATTCTTCTTTTTTAAAGCCAATCTAGTATCTCTTATTTTTTCCGCACTCCATCTTTGTAAAAGGTCTAATTTTCCTTTATTTTCTGTTACCGAAATTTTATAATTTTTTATAATATCAACGATACTCTTAAAAAAAGTAAATGATAACGCTATATAAGGAACTATTGATGTGTCAGATTTACTATAACTATGAATAGCAAAACCTACTATTACAGCAATAAATATACTTATGACAATAGATGATAGTTCCCTTATTAAAGTATTTAACAGCATTTAAACTATTTGTGTAAGTTTTCTTAAGCTGTTTTCTCAATTAGTATGGTTGATGTAAATCGGATTGTTACAAATATAAAAAATATATGACCTTAAGTCTATTTAATTTAGATTAAAACTGGAAAAAAATAGACTTAAGTGTGGATTTAAGTTACTAAAAAAGCTATAAATAGACTTAGATCATTCAAGTTTAATCTTATCAATCTCTTTCATTAACCGATCCGTCTCAGTAAGTGCTACAATGATTTTTTGATAATGTAAAATATCATCAAAATTCAAAGTCCTACCTTTTCTATCTTTAAGCCATTTTTTAGCAGGTTGATAGCCGCCAATATAAAATTCCCAAGCTGTTAATGGAATATTATCGAAGTACTGTTCTTCATTTATGTGAATCCTTCCAAGTTGTTTTTTATCATCAAATAATTCCCAATCTTTTTTGCTAATCTTAGTTGTTATGGTATTGTCCCCATCTTTGGGGTAACTGGTAATATAATTTTCAATTTCTGGGGATTCCAGTAAATGAAGATGTCTAATTTTTTTTCCTAAAGATACGAGTCTCCAAAAAGTTTTTTGATTCTTCGGAAATGGAATTTTGGGAAAATCTGTTTTTAAAAAATCTTCATATTTATCGGTGTATTTCTTTGAATAAAGGATAGAATAAATGTAGTCTAAAATATCAATCGGTGAGAAAGTTTTTTGATTGCTTTCTTTTTCAGAAGTGAATTCCAACTCTATTTTACTTGAAATCTGCTGTACTATTTTTTCGTTTAAATTGGGTTGTCGATCGAAGTCATCAAACAAGGTATCATTTTTCTTATAAATATAAAGAGGGAAAACGCAGGCATTATCTAAGGTAGAGATAATACATTTGTCAACTATAAACCGATTTAAAAAAGGTCTAATAAAAGAATTTGTTCTTGACCGTCTTAGTAAAGAAATTCCATAGTTATCTTGTTTGAAGTTACTCATTACACTTTCCCTTCCTCTTTCAATAAAATTCTTCTCGTAGTACACATATCTATTATCAAATACCCTGTAAGATAAAGTCTTAATTGACTCTTCTTTGATCTCACCTTCAATTTCTTGAATTTTTTTGATTCTAAAATTTTTATTTTCCTTTAGGTTGTATAATTCTATTATTTCATTATCGTCTAGAGTGAAAAAAGATTTTATCCTTTTAATAAGTGTGGTTTTGTCAAAAGATACTACAAAGTTATCTCTAGATGTATATATTCCTACCTGATTGATTGGAAATAATTCTTTTATTTCAAATCCTTTAGAATATAAATCTTCAAGTTGAAAATTCTTTTTCACCATAAAATACATTGGCGATCTGTTTTCAAGTATTTCAAATTCAATTGATTTTAAATTGTTTTGATTCAGGAAGTCATATTTTAATCTGCGTTTTCCATATAGATCATAGTGATAAATTTTTCCTAATTCTTTTGTTTTTTTTCTTCCAGTCTTTAAAAATAAATTTATGCTAACTCCTTGTTGAATATCAAAGACATTTATATCTGGCGAACCATCTGGCGATAGTTCTTTCTTCTTTGAATTACCATGCAAGTCAATCGTATATATTTTGTCAAATGTACTTAATAAATGCCATCGCATTCCTCTAAAGGTAGGGTTATCTAAAAAGCCATGAGGATTAATGAATGCTAATATTCCCTCACTATTTTTTTCTATAAAATATTGAGCATATCTAATAAATTTTACATAATCATCATTGATTACCTTTGGATTTCTTTCCTTTAATTTATCATTGCCTCCAGGTTCTTTTTTATAATCATTCATTAATCCCATAATCCAATCACCTTTATTTTTACTATCTACATTATATGGAGGATTTCCTATGATACACATAACTGGGGAGTCTCTTTTTATATGATTAGCATCATTTGCCTCAGTACTTAGCCAATTGCTAAAGAGTGTACCTGTATCTGGATGATATTCCTCTAATGAATTAGTAAGGAAAACATTTAATCTTTGATTCTTATTAGATTTATATCCTGTTTCTCTCAAAAGCATATCCAATTTGAGATGTGCCATTGCATAGGAAGCCATCAATAATTCAAACCCATTTAAACGAGGGATTAAATGTTCTTCTACATATCCACTCCAAACACCTTGCATTGCTTTAAATCGAGTGTTGTAGATATGTTTTATTACTTCTGCTAAAAAAGTTCCTGTTCCTGTAGCAGGGTCGAGTATCTGTACTTTATGTACTTCTTTTTCTACTTGCTTATATCTTGTTTTGGAACGTTTATCAGGTGTTTGTGTATTTAATTTGATTTTAATTTTTGAAGTATCTACTAATCCTTGCGATAAATCAAATTCAGTTTTAAGTATATCATCTACCGCTCGTACTATAAATTTGACTATTGGTTCTGGGGTATACCAAACTCCTCTTGACTTTCTTAATTTTGGATCATATTCTGATAGGAAGGTTTCATAAAAATGTATGATAGGATCATTTTGTTGAGTACTAGAACCAAAGTTTTTTAGAAGCTCTTCTACATTAGTTGCACGAAATACATCAGCAAGATTGTCAACGGTTGGTTGTATTCTTTCATCAATATCGGGTCCAGCTACATATCCAAATAGTTTTCGTAGGAATGGATTAGATTTTGGGATTAACTCTGCTGCTTCCTGCCTGCTAAAATCATCTAATGTAGGATCATGTAATCTAGCTGCAAACATTCCATAGGCTAAGGTTTGTGCATATATATCTGCAAATCCTTTAGGTGTTAGATCATGTATAAGAATTTGTTTGAAGGCGGAATACTGCTCTTGTAGGGAAGTGTTCTCTTGGGATTCTTCATCTGTAGTGACCGCATTTTCTAAAATATTTTGTAAGAGTCTTGCCTTACCTGCCATCATTTCTGCCAGCTTCTTTGATGACTTTAGAGTTTGACCAATAAATGTTGAGAAGTCTTGTAGTAGGTTCTCAAACTTGGTGAAATTTTCCTTTATTGGCTCTATCGCTCCATCTTTAATTTCTGCAAGACGAATCTCATGAATTAACTTTCCATTTTGGAAAAATTGAAACCAGATGTAATCTGTAATTATAAGGTTATCTAATGCTTTTTTATATCTTCCGAATTGCTCCTTATATGATTTGCTATTTAGGTCTTTGCCTATATCTTTTGCCTCTATATAACCAATTGGAATTTTACCTTTAGTAATAACATAATCGGGATTTCCGCAATCAGTAACATTTGCAGGCTCGTTGGTTATATCTACCTCTTTTACTAATTCTCTAAATAAATTCTCAAAATCACCTCGATAGGAGTGTTCTCTTGATATTCCAGACTTATATCGCTTGTTTAATGTTTCTAGGTATTGGTTGATCGACATTGCGTATTTATTGTTTTTTATTGAGTATTTTGGATAGTTAATATATCAAAAATATATCATTATACCCCAATATGTTGGCAATGTTAATAAATATGAAAAATAAAGGGATTTTATACCCATTTTTGTACCATAATAGCAAGGAAAGTATCTAATTTGTTGAAAGTGAAAGAAATACATAAAATATCTTCAAGTCCCGTCCAGACCACATAAAAGCCTCGCAGAAAAATTTCTGCAAGGCTTTTTTGTTTGTACCTTGCATGAATGAAACTCCTACTTAAGTTATTCGCCTATTTTTTCTGCTTACTAATTTTAGTAATCCTAGGATACCTAGGACTAAATTATTACTCCGATATTCCCGTAGAAAACCTCAAAACCAAATACACCAATCAGTACTCCCAATTTGTGGAAGTGGATGGGATGCAAGTGCATTACCAAAGAAAAGGAAAAGGACATCCCTTAGTATTAATTCATGGATTTAGTGGTCATGTTTGGAATTGGCGGGAATGGATGGAACACTTACC
>CAZXYA010000645.1:0-4990 GCA_964644655.1 uncultured Saprospiraceae bacterium
ATCCCGATAAAGGAGCCTTTATTAAGTTTATGTATAAAAAACCATATCAACTCCCCTATCCTCCGTTAATGCGAACCAATGATTTTACGTATGGTGATGATTTATTGGGTATTATTTCAACCGTATTGGATAAACTGGGAGGACTCTCTTCCTTACTTATTCCAAAAATGGTGAATACCATGTTTGGTCTGGCTTTTAAACCAGAACCGCCAAAAACGGGAACCATTCGGGAGATTTTTAACTATACCAAGTTTCGCGGTAAAGTAGCTAGTGCCGCTATAGGTATTGCTATTGCAGATGCTCCCAGAGTCGTTGAGGAACTGATGAAGGTCAATAAACAGTGCCCTTTCCCCGGCGGACTTTCTCTACGTTATGTCAACGGTACAAAAGCGATACTAGGTTTTACAAAGTTTGCAAAGACCTGCGTATTGGAAATGGATGGAGTAGATGGTGATGCAGCACGAGAGTTTTATGAGGCAGCCTGGAAACGTCTGGAACAACTGAACATTCCGTATACCTTGCATTGGGGGAAAATCAACTTTAACCTGAATAAAAATAGGGTTTTAAACATGTACGGATCGGCTAATGTAAGCGCGTGGCTAGATGCTCGTAATACGCTATTATCACCAGAGGTGATGCAGGTGTTTTCTAATAAATTTATTGAGCGTTGTGGATTGGATACGGTATTGGGGGCAATTGTTTGAAATTTGAAAAAGGAAGCCTTTTGTCTTATTATGTTATCGATATTATATTAATACAAATGATAATCTAAATAAGAATTATATTATTTCCTCATAAGACTTTCATAAGATTATGATAGAGAAAGGATTTTTCTAGTGCAACTTCTAAAAGAGAAATATTCTAGCAAACAAAGCTCAGACTTGACAAGAAAGAGAACATTTTTAATTTATAAAGTGTTAAAAAACAACAAAAAACATTAAAATCTAACATAAAATCATTACTTTCATATGACAAATTTAAACTCTTTAAAAAATGAAAAAAGGATTAGACGAATTTAAATTCGACAAATTAGAAGTTAAAACACTAAGTTTTTTAACAGGAGGGGAAGGTACTAATTGTGGAACGGCTGTTACTGCTACTGGAGGAGCGGACAGTGACTCTGATGGTCCAACCGGATCTTCAGATTCAGATACTCAACCCCCAAAACCAATAGGACCTAAACCTCCAATTATCCATACATAGTTTTCAAAATTTTTTAGAAATATTAAAATTATAAAGAGAGGGGCTTCCCTCTCTTTTTACGATGATTGTTATTTTTAGTTCAAAGGACGATTTCACCACTAATAAAGTGTGTGATTGGTTACGTTATTATCAGCACGATTATATACGTCTCAACAGAGAGTTCAGAAATGTAAGTATTGAAAAAATTGATTTACTTAACGATATAATTATTCTAAATATTGAAGGGGTTCAAATAGATATTAAAGATATAACAGCAGTTTGGTATAGAAGAGGAGGATTAGCTTATGTTTTAAATGAATGGAATAAAACAATTCTTATGCCAAAAATGCTTAAGGAAATTGAATATATAATATCGGATAAAATAAAAAATGAAATCAATCATTTAACTGAATATTTACAACTTAAAGTCGAAAACAATAAGAGTATTGGGAGTTATTTTAATAGAGGACTAAATAAACTCGAAATTCTTGACCTTGCTAGAAAGGAAGGTTTTAAAATACCAGATACTTTTGTTGTTTCTAATAAAGATAGTCTGAAGGGGATTTTGTCAAAAAAAGAAATTATTACTAAGGCTATTAGTGATGGATTATATGAATTTACAGAAAACACGGCTTACTATACATATACAGAAGAGATAAAAAACAATAATTTAGATAATTTCTCCCAAAACTTTTCTCCATCACTCATACAAACTAAAATCCAAAAAAAAATTGAAATAAGAAGTTTTTTTTTAATTGATAGTTTTTATTCTATGGCTATTTTTTCTCAAAGCAATAAGAAAACATCTACCGATTACCGAAAATATGATGCTAAAACTCCGAATAGGATGATTCCTTATAAGCTTCCAAAAAATATTGAGAACAAGCTTAGGAAAATTTATAGTAAAATAGGTTTAAATACTGGTTCAGCAGACATTATGATTGATGAACAAAATAATTTTTATTTCCTTGAAATTAACCCTGTAGGTCAATTCACAATGACTTCAACTCCCTGTAACTATTTTTTGGAAAAAAGAGTAGCTTTAGAATTAATACGTATAAAAAATGAAACAACCGAAAATAAAAAAAATAAAATTGAAAAAGAATAACCTGTCGTTATTTTTAAATTTCATTTTATATAACGAAATTGATTCAGTTGATGAGTCTGTATACTCATATCTTACTAAAAGAGTTAATGGTCGTGAATTTTACACAAATAATGATAAACACATATCAACAATTATAGATTATAATATAGAATTTAATGACTAATACATGAAATATTTACTTATTTATACTGATATTATCTCAGTATCAGGAGCTAAAAATATGTTGCTCATGGATGCGTCTAGAAAAAATATTTACAGTTTACCAAATTCATATACTTCATTAGTAAATGATTTTAGAAAAAAAAGAATAAATGAGGTCAAAAAAATTTATCCAGAAACTGAAGTAAGTGAATTCATAAAGTTCATTATAGAAAATGACTTGGGACAATTAATAGATAATCTACAGGAGTTCCCAGAAATTTCCTCTAATTTCTATTCTTCAGAAAAAATTAATAATGCCATCATTGAAATAAATGATAATTCTGATATAAACTATTTGAGAAAAATAATTAGGCAACTAGATAATTTAGATTGTAGACATGTGGAAATTCGAAGTTATTCTACCATCAATTTAAATATAATATTCAAATTACTTAAAAAGTATACTTGGAATAGTCTTAGAGGTATAAATTTAATTCTTCATTATCAAGATTATTCTGATTTTATCATAAAATTAAAACAATTAATGCTAAAGTTTCCTGTGATTACTAAAGTTTTTATTCATAGTAGTCCTAAAAGTGAAATATTGAAAGATGATGAATTGTATACAAATGTAGGAACTCGAATGATTTTCTTTACTACTCAAAAAATTAATTCGAATAAATGTTGTGGTTTAATCAATGAAAAAAGCTTAGTTATAAGGGATATTCATGGGATTTCAGAAAATATAAACTTTAATTCTTGTCTATATAAGAAAATCTCTATTGACATCAATGGAAATATTAAGAATTGTCCCTCAATGTCTACAAACTATGGCAATTTAAATTCCAATAATTTGGAAGAAGTATTGACTAAATCGGATTTTAAGAGATATTGGAATATTAATAAAGATCATATAAACATATGTAAAGATTGCGAGTTCCGATATATATGCACGGACTGCAGAGCCTACACAGAAGAGACTCATGTAAATAAAGAAGGGCTAGATATTTCAAAACCACTAAAATGTGGTTACAATCCTTATACCGGAAAATGGGAAGATTGGAGTAAAAATCCTTTAAAAGAAAAAGCTATTAAAAGTTATGAGAATAGATAAATATCTTGAAATTATAATACGGCTGTTGTCAGATAAACTTTGTATTTTATTATTTTCACTATGCTTAACAACTTCTTGTGTTCCAATAAAAAACAAAGAAATGCCTAATCAAAATTTTAAGGATCATTTAGAAAATCAATATGACTCCCTTACTTGGGATCTTGATTTACTTGATTTTGATAAAAACTTTTTAACAGATAAAGGGCTATTACCTTTTAAGTTTGGTGTATTCCCCGTATCCAAATATGAAATTTTCAAAAAAGATGGATTCAAAGGAATAGGATCTTCTGGTAAATTTTCTAAAATCAATGAAAAAGATATTTATTTCAACTACTTTTTTATTAATAAAAGTTCATTAAATGATCAAATACTAAAAGAAAAAGATGATGAAGTATTTTTTTTAATTGGAATTTTCACAGAGTATATTGATACTAATTTGGTAAATCAAATTTCTAATATGATTGTTTCAAGAAATCATCCCGATTATATTGGACAAGGAACCTTTAAAACCAAAAATGACCTTATTAATTATATGGCATTTAAAACTTACGAAGGAAGTTCTTATGCCGTAGTCAACATGAAACTATTTGATTTAAAATATGGGAATACCATATTAATTAATCCTAAACAAGATTCTACTTTTAGATACTTACAGATTAAACAAACAGAACTATTCTCGACTAATGATATTGATAAAGTCATTAACAAACTCGTAGAAGACAAAAACATTCTAAAATTCTCTGATAGTTAAACTTTAAAATCATTAGTGTCCAACTAACTTAGGGTTCTTGATTTTCTTACTTGCTTGATAACAAGGTTAATTCTGGAATAGCGATAGTTGTATTTCTGATGGTTTAGTTGTATACTTCTCCTATTATGGTTGATCTTCATATTGAAGATTTACCCTTTTAAGGAAGTCTTCAATATGAAGATCTAAAATGACTCAATTACCATCGCAGACAAGTGAAGGCTTTAAGTGTTTTTGGAATGATTTAATTCTTAAAAATCTGAGTTCGATTATTAAAACCAAGATTATTCATTAGAACTTTGTGATGAAGGTTTAAAGCGCAATACGACAAAGTATAGCTTTGGGCGAGATGAAGTCTAGAAATGTTTTATGAATTTTAGCGTAGCACCGCTACGGTTAAATTCAAAAACATAGTGTAACGATATATTTTGAAGTGCCTTCAAGTTGTAATAGATTTTCTAATGCATAATTTGGGTTAAAACAAACAAATTTGATTAGTATTTTGTGCTTAGAATTTAATCTGTGGTTTTTTAGGCAGGAAGCTATATGCTATGAGCCCTCCAATGATATTACTGATAAAATTACCAAAGTTTCTATGCCTTACAAAACTCATCAATAATACAATATATTTCAGTAACTTTAGAATAATACAATTTACATTTATTTATTTCGTATTAAAAGCATCTATATAGTGATG
>CAZXYA010000646.1:0-4963 GCA_964644655.1 uncultured Saprospiraceae bacterium
GTAGGATTTGCTAAATTTTCAAAATTTAGTAAATCTAAATTCTTGGTTATCAAACGGAAAAAGATTTACTAAATCTGCTAGATTTAGCAAATCAGTAGTTTACGGTCAGCCTGAACTGACAACGGACAACCGTTAACTGAATATTTTAGATACTAACTTTATCAATAAGGACTTGCAGATCCTCCGCTGATTCCATTTTTTCTTCTTCTATTGTCATATCAAAAGTATATTCCTTCCCTTTGGACGCTATGATGTCTGCTTTGGCGGCTTCAAAATCTTTTTGTGAAAAATAGGCTACTTTATTGGCAGGTAAAATGGCAATTAATTTATTATCTGCGCCTGCGCTAAAACTAAATCTTTTCCAACTATAATAAGGGAAATCAACGACTGTTCGATCCTCGCCAGTAATTAAAAAGACATTGATTTCTGGTAATAATTCATCGGGAAATAGTTCGCCGAAATTAAAATTAGCATAAACAGGAACTACATCCTGTTGTTTCCAAATAATATCATAATTATAAATACCAAAAGATTGTATTCGTAAAGTTCGTTTGAAGGCACTTCTATTATCATACATTGATTGCTTATTTCTAAGTAATTCTATATTTGATTTATAAGCAGCTAATAAGGCATCATAACGAGCATTCGCTGCTTTTAAACTGGCACCTTGTAAAGGCATTTTTACATTTAATGTATAGACTTTATCCTTTCCATATAGTTTCAAATCATAAATACCTGCTTTATCCGTCTTTTTCAAAACTTTGTCTACCCAACTCGCCTGCTTAGGCAAGACGACTGTTTGACCAATCTGGACTAAGGAGATGGCAGATTTATTACTTAAATCAGGACAGCAATCTACATTCAAATCTGTAAAACGCATATGTTCTTTTGGATTGACAACAGGTTTAACAGGGCGTTTTTTAGTTTTTTGCTCCAATTCAGCAATTTCTGCTGCTAAAGCTGCTTGATCGACCATAACTGGGGTGGCTTCATTAGGCCCTAAATTTGCCCAATTCCCTTTTTCTTTATCAAATATCCAAGCATCATATACGCCCGGCTCATTAGATAAGAAATTAACGGTCAAGGCTTTTTCTTTAGCTATTTGGACAGGTACATTTTGGCTAGTACCTTGGATATCAAACATACCTGCTGTTTGCATCCAGCCTTCTTCCCCTTTTTCGTTGACCCGCATCGGAATACCAGAGGTGATAATGTCCGCAGCATTTCGAAATGCTCGCCATTTAATATCCACCGCTTCCGTAATAATCTGTCCAGTTTCGTTGACAAAAGCATTGGCTGGAATATCAATGGTTGTACCGGATGCAGTAGTCAAGGTGAATGGCTGAGTAGGATCGGGAATAGTGATTGTTTCGTAAGCTATTTGAACATCTTCAAAAGGCGCTTCGACTTCATAAAAAATGTCTGTACTTGTTTTATCCGAATTTAGTTGGTCGGTTGTATTACTGGTATTGTTCGTTTCTGAATTACAACTAAATAAAGAAGCAACCATTAATATGGCTATAAAGAGTTGGAGTGTGTTACTTTTCATTCGATGACAAGTTTTGGATGTAGTGTTAAAAAATATAAATATAAAAAATATCTAATAAAATAACGCTGAAAATAATTTTCTATGATAAGAGGTTTCCAAAATTAATAAAAATGGAAGGGGATTTTAGGGATTTGCCTATTTAAGTAACCCATTTTTCGACGAAAGTAACAGAAATACGGCTAAAAATTATAGAAGATGTTTTCTTCATTTTTAAAATCCCAACAAAAAAAGTAAACTTGCGTTAATTTGTTCGTGTAGATTTTAAAATTTTAAGAAATTATATAAACTGATTTTTATGAAACCCACATTATTAGTATTAGCGGCAGGAATGGGAAGTCGTTATGGCGGCTTGAAGCAATTAGACGGCGTTGGTCCAAGCGGTGAGACGATCATGGAATTTTCTATTTATGATGCCATCAAAGCTGGTTTTGGGAAAGTCGTTTTTGTGATTAGAAAAAGTTTTGAACAAGCATTTAAAGAAAAATTTAACAATAAATTTGAAGGAAAGATTGAAATAGCCTATGCTTTTCAAGAAATTAACTTTGAAGTATCAGGCATTGAGGATATGCCAGAACGAACCAAACCTTGGGGAACAGCCCATGCCGTTTTAGCTGCTAAAGATCATATCAACGAACCTTTTGCAGTAATTAATGCAGATGATTATTATGGAACGGAAGCTTATCGTTTGGTTGGAGATTTTTTAAGAGACGAAGCCTCTCCATCATTATATTCAATGGTTGGGTATATTTTGGGGAATACCATTTCTGATCATGGAGAAGTGAACCGAGGTGTTTGTAATACCGATAAAAATGGTCATTTGATAGGAATGACAGAAAGAATTGGTGTCGGGCGTAAGAAAAATGGACATATTTATTATACAGAAGCAGAGAAAAAACATCCATTATCAAAGAAGACTTTGGTTTCTATGAACCTGTTTGGTTTTCATCATTCTTTGTTTGAAAAAATAGAAGTAGGTTTTGAAAAATTTGTACGAGAAAATTATAAGAACCCTAAATCGGAATATTATATCCCGCTAATCGTTAATGAATTAATTAATAACGGAACCATGAAAATGTCAGTACTACCGACCAATGCTACTTGGTATGGGGTCACTTACCAAGCAGATCGTCCTACCGTTGTGGCTGCTTTGCAAGGATTGACAGATAAAGGATATTATGTGAGTCCACTTTTTTAGATTTGTAATTTAATTATACATTTTGTAATTATCTGAAAACAAGTTGATTATAATGAATTTTTCAAGTAGTTTGCAAATAACTTGGTGATGGGCGATTATATGATATATGTGCCAAATGAAGTGAAAAAGAGGGTTTCTAAAATTAATGTCACAGATTTGCCTCATTCATAGTATAAATTAGGAATAACGATAGGTTTAGTTTTTTTGAGCAAAAAATGTATTAAATAAATACATATTTTAATTTAAACTAATTTGTAGTAACTTTTTTATGAATTCTGGCGTTATACCAAACAATTTTTAGGTGATTATCGCCTAACATCATGCAATAGAAACTGATCTCGCACCAAGGTTAAACTAGAAACATCAAACACTTCAATTCTTGAGAATCGGCAGATAGAACTTTTCTAAAGTTTAGCTCCCTTAGTAGTTAGTCCAGCTAATCCTGTCGGATAATTTGGCGATCTTTGGATTTCTACGTCGTTAAAAATACTTACCATAGCTACGGCTATGTCTGCGTTTTTTGCCTAGTATAAATCCAAAACTCATCCAAATTCTATTCGACACCATTAACTTGGCTAACTACTTAATTTTCGCGCCACTTTACATATTGATATACCCTGACTAATAAATTGATTATTGAAACACTATTCAACATAATAAAATAATTTTCGCCAATGGCAAGAGTATTAATCGTCGATGACGAACAAAGTATCAGAAGAACCCTCCGTGAAATTTTAGAGTTTGAGAAATATGATGTAGACGAAGCTGGTGACGGCTTAGAATGTCTAGTTAAACTCAAACGAGCGAAGTATGACGTAGTAGTAATGGACATTAAGATGCCCAAAATGGATGGAATGGATGCCTTAGAACGGATTCAACTATTGGCACCAGACACGCCTGTAGTGATGATTTCTGGTCATGCGAATATTGATACGGCAGTAGATGCTGTAAAGAAAGGGGCTTTTGATTTCATTTCTAAGCCACCAGATTTGAATAGGATGCTGATTACTTTGCGTAATGCAATGGATAAATCTAGTCTGATTTCTGAGACGAAAGTCTTGCGAAAGAAAGTCTCTAAAAGCAAAACGCAAGAAATCATTGGTGTTTCCCCTGCCATTGCTAAAGTAAAGGAAGATATAGAAAAGGTAGCGCCAACGGATGCTAGAGTCTTAGTGATCGGACCAAACGGTTCTGGTAAAGAATTGGTAGCAAGATGGATTCATCAAAAAAGTCATCGGGCGACTAGCCCTATCATCGAGGTGAATTGTGCCGCTATTCCTTCTGAATTGATTGAGAGTGAATTATTTGGTCATGAAAAAGGGTCGTTTACTGGGGCGCATAAAAACCGAGTCGGTAAATTTGAGCAAGCTAATGGAGGGTCTATTTTCTTAGATGAAATCGGGGATATGAGTTTAAAAGCTCAAGCGAAAGTATTGCGTGCTTTGCAAGAAAGTAAAATTACTAGGGTAGGAGGCGATAAAGAAATCAAAGTGGATGTCAGGGTATTAGCTGCAACAAATAAAGACTTGCGAGCAGAAATTGCAGCAGGTAGATTTAGAGAAGATTTATATCACCGTCTTGCCGTCATTATTATTGATGTACCACCATTGAATAACCGCCGTGGAGACATCCCTGCTTTAGTCGAACACTTTATCACCTTGATTTGCCAAGAATATGGTATCGCTATCAAAAAAGCGTCTAAGGAAGCTATGACTGCGCTACAAAATGTCAATTGGACAGGGAATATTAGAGAATTGCGGAACGTAGTAGAACGGTTGATTATCTTGAGTGGCGAAGAAATTACGGATAAGGATGTCTTTAGTTATGTCGTTCCTGCTAGTAGTACTCGCAATAATAAGTTTAAAGAAATTTTTGAACAATTTAATAATGTCGATGAATTGCAAAAATTCATTAAAGAAGAATATTCTAATTATAAGGCGAATTGATTAAGCGAAGGATAGACTAGAGAAGAAAAGCAGGGTAGTTGTTAAAAACCATCCTGCTTTTCTTTTTAGGAGCCCCTTCAACTAATGGCGTCTGCCCAACAAATTTCAATTGCGCCCATGTGTCCCTTATTCATCTTATGAACTTTAGAGCGTCAGATTAAAAACTGATACTATTTATTTTAATAATGCATCTAAAATCCGTTGGGAAACTAATCCGTTGGGAGTACTTTTTTGCCCAACGGATTAGTTCCCCAACGGATTATTATCATTTTT
>CAZXYA010000647.1:0-4934 GCA_964644655.1 uncultured Saprospiraceae bacterium
TATTCTAGGTTTAATCTCTTTTCTCTAATCTCTGCTCTCGCTTCTGAATAGTCACGATCTTATTATTGAAAGTTTAAGGTATTGTCAAAAAGAACAAGGCTTAATTGTTTATGCTTATGTCATTCTGTTTAATCACATTCATTTAATTGCTGCCGCTAAAGAAGGAAGCAAAGGACTTTCTACCATAATAGGCAATTTTAAAAGACATACTTCTAAGCAAATCCTTAAAAGGATAAAAAGTTAGCCCGAAAGTCGTCGAGAATGGTTACTGAATCTATTTGCTTATCACGCGAAGTACAATAGAAATAATCAAAACTACCAAGTATGGATTCAAAACAACCATCCCATAGAACTGATTAGCCCTAAATGGATTGGGCAAAAATTAAATTATATTCATTTGAACCCTGTTCGGGCAGGTATAGTCCAAGAAGCATCGCATTATTTATATAATAGTGCATCTAATTATCGAGATGGTACAGGTATATTGACAGTTACTGTGATTGATATGGGCATTTATGTTTTTACAGGTGGTTCAAGTAGCTAAGACAGGTTAAAAACCTGTTTGGTATTGATTGGAAGATGGAATCTTCAAAGATTGATCTGATTCGTTTGTTCTTAAGACATCGGGTTTATATAAGCAAATTTGCTCACAAAAAGGCAAAGATTCTTTTATAAAAACAAGCGTACATTCTTTTTATTTCCTACCTTTGCTTATATTTCATTGATTAAAACCACTAATCGTACAACCTTTAAGCAATATTAACAGCATTTTTAATTACAAAATGATGGATTTTAAAGTTAGACTCAAGCAAGCAAGAACGGCTAAGGGGATTTCTCAAAGCAATCTGGCCAAGTTGGTGGGGGTTCATGTGACCAATATTTCAAGATATGAACGAGGAGAGAATAAACCGACTTCGGTAGTATTGACTAAATTAGGAGACGCTTTAGGAGTATCGGCAGATTATTTAATGTCGGGTTCGATGGATGAAGTGGCAGGTAAGGCTATTTCTGATAAGGTGTTATTAGAGCAATTTAGAAAAATAGAGTTATTGCCTAAAGAAAAGAAACATCTAGTCATGGAGTTTCTAGATGCCTTTTTGATTAAAGTTGAGTTGCAACAAAAATTCGCATCCTAATATTCGTATTATGAAAATTACTATTGATATTAAAGATTCTAAAGCGGCTTTTTTCTTAGAACTGCTACAAAGTTTTGAGGAGTTTATTACTATTGAAAAAGCCGAAGAAGGGGTATTGAGCAAAGTGGAAATAAAAAACACCACACCCGAAGTAACCAAACAAGCCTTACTTTCTGATGAAGAAAAAAAACTCATCGACCAGAGACTAGCCAATGCTGAAAAACATAATTTCCAAAAAGGCTATACTCTCAACCAAGTCAACCAACATCTAACAGACAAGTATGGCATTTAAAACACTTTTTTCTAAAGAGGCGCTAGAAGATATTGACGACATTATAGAAATTACCAATAGCCCTGCTTATCGCAAACAGTTTAAAAAAGAACTCAATCAAAAAGTCAAACAGATGGAACAATTCCCCGAGTCTGCTCCTATTGTTTATAAAAAAGTGCGAGTAGCTGTTTTTATTAAAGCGCCTTTCAAAATTATTTATACCCTTACTAAATCCATCATATATATCATCGCTATTTGGCATCAAAGAAGAGGCGAACGCTGGAAAGATAGACTTTAATACTACGTCAAAATTATAGCTAAAGAAAAGCGGTAAAGAACAATACTCTCTTTACCGCTTTTTGTATTTTTACATGTTGAAAACATGAATGATATTTGGATTAAGATACAATCTTAATCCATCGACACCATGTTTTTCGACCTGTCAGTCATTCTTCTGACATCGGGCATTCTTCCGACATCGGGATACTAGAATCCTTAACGCTTTCTATCGTTCTACTCATTATCGACACAGCATTTATTCTTCGGACATCGGAGGTTTTTTATCAAACTTTTCATAAACCTCCGCTAATGAAAGTCCTTCTTCATCAATCTTATTAGATAAGAACTTATTTATTAACTCTTCTTCAGTATTCGGCTCTCTAAATAAATGATAAATTAGTCCTTTCTTCTTTTCTACAATAAATGGTTGGTGATTTCCTAACCATAATGCCTTTTTATTTCCCTTGATAAAGTCTTTACTTTGATAGGAAAATATGATTCCAGTTCCAAAATCCCTAAAATTTGGAAAGATGGCTCCTTCCTCTCTAGTTACAGTTTCAATATAATTCTGTGCAATTTCAACTACTTTTTCAATTTTCAGCATAAATCTAATTGGTTTGTACTAATCTAAGATTATTAGTTCTATCCCTAAGGGTTCGAGTAAGGTCTCTAGCTTTATCAAGTTGCCTAAAAGTACCTGTGTCATCTATATAGGCATTCCAGACATGGCCTTTTGTTCCATTAACATTTTGCCCCAGAATAATACCTCTAGAACCATTTCCTTGATTTTTAAGATATGTGCTTAATTCATCAATTGAGTTAAAAGATATTTCTCTTGTATTATAAAGTCTTGCTATTCTACCATCATCTGGTACTCCTCTATAGTTGAACCAATCTCTTGTTTTCCCTAAACTTCCAACAACCTCTGAAGCTTTTACAGAAGCATCTCCCCCCATTCTTAAATCACATGCAACAGCTGTAGGGCCACAAGCAACTTCTGTTCCTATATCATTTACACCATCAAAAAGGGTTCTGGAAAAAGATGAACCAAAATGTACTGCTCTTCTAGCAGACGCAAACAATGCTCCAATATCAGGTATAATATCTAAAGCCCCAACTCCTTCAATTGCAGTCTCAAACCATTTCCAAACACGATTACGCCTAGTTATCCTTTTATCAGCTTCAAATTGAGTAACTTCATTAGGGTTAGAAAAATTCACCCCACTTCGGCTAGTCAAAACGTCATTTTGCGTAGGATATCTACCTCTTGCTACCATTTCAGCATCATCTGGTTGCCATTCATGCTCCACACCTTTTGCAGGATTTGGCTTAGACTTTTGAAGTCCATGCAAATCTATATGTGCAATCGGCTCATTCTCTGCGTAATTATAAGTACTCACCCAAGCAAACTGGTCGCTAATGGGGTCAACACCCGTAAACCGTCCAATAGCAGGGTCATACATCCTAGCACCATAATGATACCAGTTCAGCCCAAAATCCGTATCTAATTCCTTGCCGTTATATAAATACTTATTCTCCTTCAACGTATCCAAACTACAATCCTGTCTCGCCATCCCAAATGGATAGTAATGATTCTCCTGCGAAATCTCTCGTTCATAGACATCTGTGGTCAAGGTATCATCTACGACTTCTATATTTCCATCGCCATCAATGTCGGAGAAAGTCACTCTAGTATTTCCCAGATGATCTTTCAAACACCATTCGGCTCTTTCGCCGCCTGTTTCCTCGTCAAAACAAATTCTACCTTCGGCGTGGTAAATGGCTGCTAATTTTTGGTCTTTGTATTCTATGCCACCTACATAATCTTGGATATACTTTATGGTTTCCCCTTCTTTATTGGTGCCATCTACGGTGCTTCTTAGTTTGGTGCCGCCTGCATCGTATAGATATTTATGGACACCATTGCCGCCTTCGGGTGTGTCGGCACTAGCCTGCATAGGCAAATTTAAGAAATTATAGGCAATTCCACTAGCATGTCCTGCATTGGTCATATTGCCATTGGCATCATATTCATAGCTTCCACCAGCCACATAGCCTAAGTCTGGATTCCCTCCATCTGCTACTCCGCTTAAACGATCTGCGGTAATGGTATACCCTAAGTCGTCAATGATGCCTTTTTCTCAACAGCCTTCTTTCTTAATTAATCCATTTCTGGTTAATTGGGTAATATTGCCAATGGGGTCGTAATTAATAGTTGGTACACCATATATATTTTCTTCACTCCAACCACCCACGGTCTGCGTTTCGTAATGTGCTCTTTTTAAGCGATTGAGGGCATCGTATTCGTAGCCATAGCCTTCTGCTGCATTGCCCTTGACTTGCCAACGCATGGTGACAATATTTCCATTATGCTGGGGATCGCCTGCCTTTAAGGGTTCGGCATAGCCACCCCCTTCATGGTAATTTAATTCTAAGGCAAATAAATCCTTTTGGGCTGCTTCTCCTAAGGTAATGGGAAAGGTTTGATCTGGACTGGTTAAATCTATGGTTTGTAAGATTTCATAATCATGAGGAATATCCGTTCTATATTCTTCTAATATATAGGTTTGGGTGCCATTACATAATAAAATCAATCTTAGTTTGGTGGGGAAACTTAAGTCACTTAGCACTAGTCCTCTCATTTCTGCTAAGATTATATCAATGGCAGCTTCTTGGGCTATTATTTCGGTCGGATTACAGTCGGGTAATTCTTTGTCGCAAGGTAAATTTTGAGTTCGACTCATAACTAAAGCGGATTTGTCCAAAAAACAAAAAAGGAAGAATTAAAAAAAAGAAAGAGAAAATTGTAATTGCTTGCTTTTTCATAGGTAATATTTTTTACTTGTTTTGAATAGCATTATGAAACGAATTGCTTGTTTTTATTTAAACGTATTGTTATTTAAGTATTAGCGGTCTGCTGCTATACATGCATAGCACTAGACTTTCATTATTTATAATGAATAATAAAAACTTAAATCCAAGATAGAAGCAAGACGAGTCTATCGTGTTAATGAATCAATCATTAGCATAAAAAGAGGATCTGACCATCCAATAAGTTTCCTGATAGATGATTAATACCAAAAGATTAACTCCTATTTGAAATCCACAATGTTTGTTAAATTGAAATCGGTTAATGGTAGGCTTGAAATTTAAGAAGCCTGTTTAAATGGTAAGATTAAGTTCCGATGAATAATGGACTTCGTCACGACAAAAGACACCAAGATAGTTGAATTAAAAAGTCTCAATTT
>CAZXYA010000648.1:0-4897 GCA_964644655.1 uncultured Saprospiraceae bacterium
TATAGATGCCTGCCCCATAAAAGGCAGCATATAAATGGTCGTTGTGAGTAACAAATTTATAAATGGGGTAATCTATTTCGCTATTGGTTTGTTGCCAAGATAATTGGCTAAAGACAGCATTAGGAAATACAAAGGAAAGAAGAAGTGTTAATAGTAGAGAAAATTCACTAAATAGTTTCATTGGTAATAATTTTTGTTATCAAAAAGTTTAGTCAGTAGAGAGAATATATCCTATTAATGAGGATTCTTTTCATTAAAATCGCTAACATGATGCTAAGGTAAAAAATATATTAATAAAAATAATAATTTTCTAATAAAAATGATAAAATTAGTCGATTAACAATATATATGAGTATAAATATTCGGTATCTTTATTAATAAACTCAAGTTGTGCTATCAGTTGTCCGCAACTTAGATTAATAACTAGAATTTTAGTTCTGAAAACTAGTTTCTGATCAGATTCCCACAGGAGCATTATATCAAAGCAGTAAGAAAAAACAAATTCCTAACAAGCTCTAATTGTAAAATGCGGAGGGACAAATTCCAATTGCTCTCATAGAAGCCTATTCCAAAACAGCCTGACTACTCCGCTTAATCCCCAATCGGTCAATTTTGGAATAAAGGGTGGTGGGGCGTAAGCCCAGTATTCTAGCAGCGCCATTATCCCCACTTACTTTCCAATCGGTATGCTGTAGTACTTCGATGATATGATTGCGTTGCATGGCTTCAAGTGATAAATAGTCAGCAGGTTGGACTTGTTTCTTTTTTGAAGGACTAAACCAATTGCCTAGGTTTAATTTACCTTTAGAAGAAGTGATAATGGCTCTTTCAATTATATTTTCTAATTCTCGGACATTTCCTGGGAAATCATAGGCAACCAATTTATCAATAACCTTTTGGGGAATATCTGTAATTTTTCGCCCCAATTTACCGCCTAATTTTTCACAAAAAAAGCGAGTTAATAAAGGAATGTCTTCTTTTCTACTTCTTAATGGAATACTGTGAATCGGAAAAACATTTAGCCGATAATATAAATCTTCTCGGAAATTACCATTTTCAATTTCTTTTGGTAAATCTCTATTCGTAGCAGCAATTATCCGTACATCTACCGAAATATACTGTTCGCCACCAACTCGTTCAATTTCTCCTTCTTGGATGGCTCGTAAAAGTTTAGGTTGTAATTCAATAGGCATTTCTCCAATCTCATCTAAAAAAAGGGTACCGCCATCTGCCAATTCAAATTTGCCAATTTTTTTTGCTAGTGCACCTGTAAAAGCACCTTTTTCATGCCCAAATAATTCACTTTCAATTAAGTTAGCAGGTAGTGCAGCACAATTGACTTTGATCATGGGGCGTTTGGAGCGACGACTCAATTGATGCAAGGCACGAGCAATTAATTCTTTTCCAGTCCCACTTTCTCCCGTAATTAATACAGTAGAAGAAGTATCCGCTACTTGTTCAATTTCTTTGAGTATCTTTTTAAACTTTTTGCTATCGCTAACGATTTCACCAAAGTTATTTCGTACTTCTATTTCTTCTTGCAGATAATTATTCTCTGCTTCTAGTTTTTCTTTGAGTTCTCTTATTTCTAATAAAGCGCCTCTTAATGCTGCTTCTTTTTGTTTGCGTTCGCCAATATCCCGTACCATTGAGCAAGCATATTCCATAGCTTCAAATTGAATATAATGCGAACTAACTTCTACCTGCATTTTTTTTCCATCTTTCTTTAGATGGACTCCTTCAAACACAAGTTGCTGTTCGGCTTTCAGTTTTGTCCATATTTTTCCAAAATCTTCAGTTTCGAGTGTATCATAAAGGGCGGTAATATTCATATTTTCAAATACTTCTGCCGTATATCCATATCTTTGGCAGGCTTCTTCGTTTACATTTTTGATATATCCTTTAGGGCATAACCAAAAAATAGCATCTCCTGCTTTTTGAATGGTAAAGTCTGATAAACGAGCCAATCGGTCTGCTTCTTTTCGTTTGGTAATGTCTCGAACAATAGCACAACTATAAACAGTATCATTAATATTGACAAAAATATCTGTTATATCGACAGGGAAAAGGGTACCGTCTTTGCGGCGATGGCTACTTTCAAAAGTAGCCCCATCTTTTTGTTTGGCGGCCCAATGTGCCTCCCAAATTTCTCTACGCATAGTAGGATTCACATCAAAAATACTCATTTTCAAAAAGGAGTCTCTTGAATACCCCCATTTTTCACATGCTGCATTATTAACTTCAAAAAAATTGCCTGCTTTATCAAACCAGAATACTGCTTCGGGCAATTCTTTTAAGGCTTTAAAAGACATGGTTGATAGTTCTTCCTTTGATAAGTTCATAAGCGCTTAATTATTTTTCCTACTTCCTTACTACAGTATTTGAGTAATTTTGTAGTAGTAGATAGCAATATTTGTTGAAAGGGGTATTAAGACTATATAAATAAAAAATAGTTTTTTTACTAAGAATAAAGATATGGTTTTTTTCGTAAAATTACGATATGTCGTAATTTTTTTTCATAAAAACAATATTGTTACAATTTTGTGATAATTTTATCTAATTGGATTACAGTCGTTTATGTAAATTTATACATTTAATTAATCCAATGGCATAAGTCTTGGGTTATATAAAAGTAAATAAACGATTATGAATAAGTTAAAAGACATAAAAAATTTAAAAGATTTATTAGACAAACTAAACAAACAAGAGGTACCAATGTTTGTAAGTCTTTGTACTAGGTGCGGCAATAATAACTTTTTGACGGACCAAATCATCCATAAAATACAAGAAAAGTATGGTGCGGATTTAGGATATCAAAAATTACCTGAAGCAGCCTCTAAAATTATTAAAGAAGAATTAATGATTTCAAAAAATCCAGTTTTGTTATTGATAGAAAAAGGAACAATCAAAGCTGTATTTGGAGGAATCATTGCTCAATACAAATTAGAACAAGCTTTAGCAGAATTATCAATAAGTGCTACTCAAAACTCTATTTAAGACTAAGTAGCACTTAAATCCCCCATTCGTTAATTAATTAAGGTATAGTTAAAAAAGAATCACTATACTTACAAATAAATTTTTATCATGAAAACCCTATTCAATTTTTTAATAGTTACTTTTTTAATTGTAGGAAATAGTTTTGCTCAAACAGACTACCAACAATTTTTTCAAAATACTGATGCTTTCTTAAAAACACATGCGAAAGATAATTTGATTAAATATGATGCTGTAAAAAATGATGCACAACTAAAATCACTCATCAAAACGGTTGAAACAGCGGATTTAAGTGGTGCATCAGATGCGACTAAAAAAGCATTTTATATCAATGCGTATAATTTACATGTAGTCAATTCAGCAATCGATGCTTATCCTATTCAATCGGTACAAGATATTCCTGGTTTTTTTGACCGAAAGAAAGTAACCATCGCAGGAGAGTCGTTTACTTTAACTAATTTTGAAAAAGAGCGCTTATTAAAGCCTTATCAAGATGCTCGATTGCACTTTGTTTTGGTCTGTGGTGCATTAGGTTGCCCTCCAATTACTGATTTTGCTTATACCCCTGAAAATTTGGACGAACAATTAGATCAACAAACAAAACTAGCTTTAGATAATCCAGGATTTTTAAAAGTGGAAGGGATGAATATTAGTTTGTCTCAGATTTTTAAATGGTATCCAGAGGATTTTGGTGGCAACAAAAAAGGAATCATTCGTTTCATCAACAAACATCGTTCTTATACCATACCAAGTACTTCTAAATTTAATTATTACCCTTACGATTGGACTTTAAATGATGCTTCTGCAGGTTCTGTTGCGACTACTGTTAATACAGGTGGTGGCGGTGGTGGAAATAATGCAACGCGTTATATTGTTTCTTCTACTATTGCCAAAGGGTCTTTTGAGGTTAAGTTGTTCAATAATTTATACACTCAAAGAACAGGTAGCCCAGATAATTTAACCGATAGATCTACCTTTTTCACCTCTTCTTTAAGTGTGTTATATGGTTTAAATAATCGTTTTAATGTAGGTATCAATACTCGATATAGAAGAGTAAGCAACGAGAGACTGCCTTCTTCTGCCTTAGATGTATTTGGTAGTGCTTCTCCAGAAGGAAGTTCTAGACAAGGCATCACCGCTTTTGGGCCACAAATTAGATATGCACCCGTAGAAAAATGGGAAAACTTCTCTATTCAAAGTTCCTTTGTTTTTGCTATCGGTACAGACTTAACAGGTAGTGCTACTCAGCCTTTCATTGATTGGAATGGGGCTACTTGGAATACGCAAGTTTTTAATGATTTTCCTATTGGGAATAATTTCTCTCTTTTTACAGAAATTGACTTTTTATGGGAAGATATAGGGTCGAGCAGCGATGGAAGACTTAACCGTTTTTCTACACCTGCTACGCTTATCCTTAGTTATAATCCAAATAAGAAAACAACCATTTATACCCTTGGTGGATTCTCTCCTTTCTGGCAAAGTAATTTTGATTACTTTTACCAATATGGAGTAGGGACTAAATATCAATTTACCCCTAAAGTAGAATTAGAATTATTGGTAACTGATTTTACCAATAGATTTTTAAGTGATACGGGTGGTCAAGCAGCTACTTATAATATAGGATTTAGATTTAATTTCTAAAATGTAGGTCAAAGTAAAGTGTTTTCAAGTGCTTCCAGAACTTTAAGTTCTGGAAGCACTATCTCCTAGTATTGAGAAGATATTCTGCAAACATTTTTCAAAATAATACCTAGTGGTATCATTTATAAGTAGTTGACAACTTATAGAGCGTCAGATTAAAAACTGATATTATTTATTTTGTTAATACCTCTAAAATCCCTGCCTGCCGCAGGCAGGCGTTGGGAAACCTAATCCGTTGGGGAAAAAACACGCCCAACGGATT
>CAZXYA010000649.1:0-4891 GCA_964644655.1 uncultured Saprospiraceae bacterium
TCAAATTCATTCTAAAGGTGGCTGGAAATGGAGTGAAGTCACCCATGATTTAGGGATGCGCCTTTGTGATATCGCCCATCAAGATTTTGTCATTCATTGCAAAACGGTCGATGATATTTATCGGGCGCATCGGGAAGGAAAAGTGGCTTGGGTAGCAGTAATGGAAGGGGCAATGATGATTGAAAATGAGTTGGATAGACTAGATTTATTGTATGGGTTTGGCTTGCGATCTATCGGGATTACTTATAGTGAATCCAATGCTTTGGGTTCGGGATTAAAAGAAACCAGAGATGGTGGATTGACCCAATTTGGTAAACGTGCCGTAGAAAGAATGAATAAATTAGGCTTGTTGATTGATGTTTCGCATTGCGGTGACCAGACCGCTTTGGACACTATTGAACATAGTAAAAAACCAATTATCGTTAGTCATATTGGGGCAAAAGCCCTTTGGGATACCAATAGAATGGCGCCTGATGAAGTGTTTAAAGCTTGTGCAGACAAAGGCGGCGTCATTGGAATTGAGGCTGCACCGCATACTACTTTAACCCCCAATCACAGAAACCAACATAACTTAGATGCGGTAATGGAGCATTTTGAATATGTCAAAAATTTAGTCGGTATTGACCATGTAACACTAGGCCCTGATACGCTTTATGGCGACCATGTAGGCTTGCACAAAGCTTATTCCGCTGCCCTCTCCTTAAAAGCATCAAAAGGTGTCGGTAAACCAGGCATGGAATATACCCCTGTAGAATTTGTGGATGGTTTAGAAAATCCAACGGAAGGGTCTTATAATATTATTCGTTGGTTGGTCAAACACGATTATTCTGAAAAGGATATTGCTAAGATTATGGGGAAAAATACGTTACGGCTGTTGAAGGAGGTTTGGGTTTAGGAATGATGAACGATAAACGATGAATGATGAATTCGGTGCAGGTAAACAGATGGTTTGAATTGCAAGTAATGATTTTGTTATATATAGAAGAATTTAGATTGCCAGTTAAAAAAGGGAGAATAGAGCGTCGGCTAAAAAAGGGATAAGTATCCGTTGGTCTTCATTTATCCGTTGGGACAATCTTCTCCAACGGATGAATGAAGACCAACGGATTATAGCTTCTCTAAAGTGAATTAATAAATGTCACTATATCAATTTTCTTTCTGACTATCTATTTAATCCTTCATCGTTTTATAATTCATTGTTTGATGAAATATCTTATTTGTCTATTAAGTTGTTTTTTATCCATAATAAGTATTGCCCAAAGCGAACTTACGAGTGCATCTGTTGACATAATCATCAAAGATGGGACGGTGGAAGTACAGCAGCAATTGCAGTTAAATATACCTGATTCAGTAAAGGCAATAACGCTAAGAAGCTTAGAGTTTGCTGGAACTAAACTTTCTTTAGCAGAAATATCAGCAGCAGGCACCACTTTAAGTTTTGAACAAACGCAAGCGAATGGGCTAAATGTTGTTACTGTTACTTCTACGGGACAAGCCTTCCAAACGTTGGATATACGCTATACGATTAGGGTAGAAAAAGCACATTTTTACCTGCCTTTATTTTTTACCAATTTACCAGCAGCCAATTCAGATAATGATTTTTTTAAGGCTAAATTGAAGCTACCCAAAAATCAAAATTTTGTCATACATTTTCCAAAGGTTGAAATGATACAAAGGGAGACTGAAAATGAGCAGTTAATCACTTTGGAAATACCTGCTTTACCTTCCCTGTTTAGAATAGAATTATTACCTAGAGAAGCAACGGGAATGCAATTTGCTACAATGGTAGATTGGTTGGTGGCATTCCTTTTTGTGATAATCGGCATTATTATTTGGAACAAAAGAAACCTACTAAGATATGGATAGATTTATTTTTTGGGGCTTATTTGCCATACTAGGATTAATTGTGCTAGGCTATACCCTTTGGATGTTTTGGATAGAGGGTAAAGAGAACAATCAAGATAATATTATTGACACGGAAGGACACGGTTTGAAATTATGATTTGTTATGTTTTTTCTCTTAAAAGACTAGGTCTTGGTGTACAAACAGCCTAAAACATAAATAATCATAAAAAATCCGTGTCCTTCTGTGTCAAAAAACTTAGTATAAATCTAATTCAAAATTCAGCATTAATTTTATGATTAACCTTCAATACCTCATATTTATCAGCTATTTTTTGCTGATTTTCTTAATTGGTTGGCTAAGTTTAAGGTGGACCAAATCGGAAGAAGATTATTGGATAGCTGGTAGTAAATTAGGTTGGGGCATCGGTGGGGCCACAATGGCGGCAACGCATACCAGCGCAGGGACTTTTATTGGTACGATTGGTGTCATTTACTCCGTTGGCTGGTCTTTTGGTTGGGTATTGATTACTATTCCTTTGGCCTATTGGTTTATGGTGGCAGTCTTAGCACCACGATTTACTGCCGTCAAAGAGTTGACTTTGCCTGCATTTTTGGAACGCCGTTATCAAAGTAAAGCAGCTAGAGGCATTGGCGGATTCATTATTTTAATCGCAACCGTCGTTTATATTCAGGCCCAAATTGTGGCAGGGGGGTTGGTTGCCAATGTGGTCTTTGGATTAACGCCCTTAACAGGCATGATTATTTTTACCATTATTCTACTAATTTATACTTTAGTAGGTGGCATGTTGGCGGTCGTTTATACTGATTTTTTACAGATGATAATTATGATAGTGGGGACACTCGTTTCTGTACCACTTGCCTTAATGCATTTTGAAAGCTTATCCAGCTTAATCACACAAGTCGAATTAATCAAACCTTTAGCCTTTAGTTGGAATGGTTTCCCAACAGTACTACTCATCACTTTAAGTTTGGCTTTTTTCTTAGGGTCGGTCGCTACGCCTGAAAAAGTAATTCGTCTCTACGCCATGAAAGATATGAAAGCCATTCGCCGAGGTATTTTATTAGCAATTGTGGTGGTGACAAGTATTAATTTATTAGTCTTTATTTTAGCATTGGTATCCATGGTCTTATTTCCAAATCTACCGACAGGAGATTTAGCCATGCCCTTAATTGCCAAAGCCTTATTGCCCACTTTTGTAGGGACGATTATGTTAGCCGCCATTACTTCTGCGATGATGTCCACCGTCGATTCCTTATTATTAGTAGCAGGGTCTGCCCTATCTGAAGATATTTACTTAAATTTAATTAATAAAAAAGCTTCGAAAGCACGCCGTTTAGTCGTCGCTCGATTAGGTATTTTGGTTGTTGGCGTTGTGCCCTTAATTTCTATCATTAGCGGTTTTGCCGAAGGCGAATTAATCCAATTTATTGTTATCTTATTTACGGCAATTATGGCGGCAGGATTTTTTACACCTGTGGTTGGTGGGGTTTTGTGGAAACGTGCCACCAAACAAGGGGCGATTGCAGCTATGATTGGCGGGGTGCTAGTCACAGGCTTATGGAAAGCCTTTGGGCATGCCTTGATTTATCCAGTCTTGCCTGGTTTTGTGGTTAGTGTTTTATTTTATGTAATTTTCAGTCTAGCCAATAAACCGCCCGATGAAAGTGCTTGGAAGCCTTATTTTGAGAGAGAGTAGAGATAAAGGTATTAAGAGAAATTTTAAAATATATTTTTTGACACATGAACAAACATTGTTTGTTCATGTGTCAAAAATAAGACTTCGTACAATCCTTATATCAATTTAAAAAACTATGTTCTTAAAATCTATCAACCTCATCTTCTACATCCTCTTAATAGGAACAACCACTATCGCCCAAGAAGCCCTACCTCTAACTTGGCAAAATATTTTTACCAAAAATTATGGTGCTAGACAAGCTGCATTATCCCCCGATGGTAGTATGGTCGCCATTACCGCAAGCACCCCCACCCAAAGCGGTATCTTTCTAAAAAAAATTGGAAGCAATGAACCACCTCAGTTTTGGATAGCAGGAAGCGCTCCTGCTTGGTTTTCCGATGGTCATAAAATTGTATTTACTAGCAAAGGAGACCTTTGGACGATTGAAGTTGGCAGTACCAATCCTAAACGCTTGACGAATGATAAAGCAGGAGAACGTGCGCCACAACCCTCGCCCGATGGACAATATATTGCCTTTTATAGTGGTCGCTCTGGCTATCAAGATATTTGGACGGTCAAGGCGGATGGTTCGGGAGACTTGCAACAAGTGACTAAAAATGCGATGGCGGCAGATGATTTTCGATTTGCGCCTGCTTGGTCGCCCAATAGCCAACAAATCGCTTATTATTCTTTTAAAGGCAATTATTGGGAAGATGATATTTGGGTGGTGGATATAGCGACTGGCAAAGAACGACAAGTATCTAAAAATTTAATGGCGATGTCTAAGCCTGTATGGTCGCCCGATGGAAAACAAATCGCTTTATTTGCCAATGCAAAAGATGAATACTGGTACGAAGATTTACAATATATTTATTTGATTGACCCCGTGAAAGGCATTGACCATAAATTGGAGATGCAAGTACATGCTACCGATTTGTTATTTAACCACACCGTTACTTGGTCTAAAGATGGCAGCGAATTATTTTTTCCTTACCAAGAACGCTCTGAAGTGGAATTATGGCGAGTGCCAGCCAAAGGAGGTGTTGCTACTCGTGTTACCAATATGGGAGGGACTTTCCGAAAGTATCATGCCAATGCCGATGCTTCTGCTTTTGTGTTTGTAAGAGCTAATTCTACCCGTGGTAGAGATGTAGATTATGTGCGGACTATCGGCGGTTCACCCAAGCGTATTTCCTATTTTGCCACCGAATTTCAAGGGATCAAAGCCCCCGAAGAAATCAGTTATCGCAGTTGGGATGGTTTGTATATTCAAGGATTTGTCTACTATCCACCTAATTTTGACCCTACCAAAACCTATCCTTCTTTGGTACATGTGCATGGTGGTGGCA
>CAZXYA010000650.1:0-4876 GCA_964644655.1 uncultured Saprospiraceae bacterium
GCATGAATCGTTTCATATTGCTTTTTAGCAGCTACTTTATATTTATCAAAAGCTTCTATCCATTCTGCTTCGTTCAACGGAGGAATCGTTCCCTGAATAACAGCCCACTCGGTAATAGACAAACCTGAATCTGTCAGACGAGTAACGCCTCCAATAACCACCTGAATAAAAACCATAGTAACGCCAATAAATAACCAAATTCTAACAGCCTTACTAATTGATTGATTGATAACTATTTTTTCTTCCATATCTTTTAATACTAAGTTTGTGTCCAATGAATTTATACTTTTATTTGAAAAGCCTATCCATGATGCCCTCATCCGTGTTATAAAAATATATGTGTTATTTTCAAAGCTTAGAGAGCGACGCTACTTTTCATTTTTATACACACTTCTAATATTGTGTTAATAGATTATAATTTAAATTTTAAAAAAAACTACTCATCATTAGTGGTGTTAGTTTGTGAGTATTAATTTTTGTTAAACCTTGATGTATTCCTTACTAACTTTTTGACTTTATTATTAACACTTAATTCTTACTCAAAATCCTTTGGTATCAATCATTTAGCTACTTATTCACAAATAAGTGGAGAACTTTTCTCTTAGTTCTTTTTTATTTTTTCCCTATTAATAATTACTTCTAAACCTGTTAGTAGCCTATTCGCTTTTTGTTATTAACTCCTTCTTTTTGCTACTTAACCTATGGCATTGTGAGTAATTGTGATAAACTACTGAATAATTCACATTGCCTTCTACAGTTATTGACACTCATTTAACAGCTATATTGACTGGTTTTATGTTCTATCATTTATTGTAGATTTTACATGCTGTTACTATAACACAAAGGTCAGCCTATTTCCCTAATATCATTGTCATTATTTTATAAAATATTGTGTATTTATTGAGTATTAGGAAAGGAACTAAAAAGTAGTTTATTGAATTAGAATGACTTATGAATTTGAGAAATGTAATTTATTGATTATTTGGTTTATCAAAGAGCCTTTTTGGAAAGAATAATGCTAAAAAGCCAATGTGGAAAATAAGACCAATTTCTGTGGAAAAGTTCATGTTATTTTTATTAAACTAACCGAGCTTTATTACTTTCCCACAAAATTCTTTCTATTACTCACTTTATCCACATAGTTTTAAACATCCGTGGACAACTTAATAATCTGACTAAAAAAATGGCGCTGAGAATCGTGTATTTTTAATCAAGCTGTATCATAGTCTAGTATAATTCATAGAAAAAGCGAATAAACAATATATATGCGTTGTTTCTAAGGCTTAATTGCTCTTTTACGCCTTATTTTTGATGTTTTACTATGGAATTGAATGGAATTTTGGCTGTATTCTTTTTGGTGAGTCGTAGCTTGGAAATGGATTCTAAGAGAAATAGATAGCTTTTACTTGTATAGCTAGTTGATAAAGAGCTAATCATTCGTTGTTAAGCCTAACCCATTGTTGAAAAAATTTAACAACGGATTAATATTAGCAACGGATTTGACGAACTGGATATTATTTTTTCCAGCCTTGAAAAGGCGGCATATCATAACCTAGGACGTAAGCCCTAGGACCATAGCCGTCAGGCTAAGAGAAGTTTCATAGTAGAAATGGAAAAATGTAGTCGGTGCGCTGCACCTCTTATTTAAAAGCCCCAGCAGGGGCGACCACATTTGTATAAAACCCGCTATTATGCCACTCTAAGGTGCAGCGCACCGACCATATTTTTTCTTAGTCTGACGGCTATGGTCCTAGAACTAGAGATAATGATAAACCAATCAAACATCCAATTTCAAATAAACAGGACAATGGTCAGATTGCCGAGCGTCTTCAATATGATAAGCTTCAATTAATTTATCTTTTAAATTTTCTGTGACGGATTGATAATCTATTCGCCAACCTTTATTATTCGCACGAGCATTCGCTCGATAACTCCACCAGCTATAGGCTACTTTTTCAGGATTTAGATGTCGATAACTATCGACCATTCCATTAGCAAACCATTTGGTCATCCATGCTCTTTCTTCTGGCAAAAAACCTGAATTTTTACTTTTTGGATTATGTATATCCATTTCTGTATGGGCAATATTATAGTCGCCAACTAAAATAATTTTCTTTCTTTCTTTCTTTAGTGCCTCTATCCATAAAAAAATGTCCCTGAGAAACGCGTATTTGAAATCTTGACGGACGGTTCCCCGTGTACCCGAAGGAAAATAGCAGTTTAACAAGGTAATTTCGCCAAAATCCGTCCGAATTAGCCGTCCTTCGCTATCATAATCGTCAATTCCCATGCCTTTTACTACTAAATCGGGCTTTTGCTTGCATAAAGTAGCGACTCCGCTATATCCTTTTTTCTCCGCAGAATGCCAAAAATGATGATAGCCTAATTCCTCAAATGGAGCCATATCGACTTGTTCTAGGTTTGCCTTGGTTTCTTGAATACATATCATGTCATAATCATTGGCTGCCACAAATTCTACTAAGCCTTTTCTAATAGCAGCTCGAATGCCATTGACATTATAGGAAATAATTTTTAACATCTGTTGATAAGTTTGTTGGTAATGTAGATAATCTCTAGTATTTATTTTTTGCCAAAATACTATTTTTAGAATTGCCGAGGAAAGAACTTCTAGAACTTCAAGTTCTATAAGCTCTAAGTACTGAATTCAAAATAAAAAAGACATGATTAAATAACCATGCCTTTTATTATATTTTAAAAGTGCTGGTTAGAATAGATTCATAACTCATCACTTATAATTTATAACTCCATCTACCCCATTTCAGAAACTACTTCCTTTACTTCAGGAATCATACGTTGTAGCATTCCTTCAATTCCAGATTTTAAAGTAACCGTGGAGGAAGGGCAGCCACTACAAGAACCTTGTAAAATTACCGTAACAATTCCTTCCTTAAAAGACTTAAAGGCAATATTCCCGCCATCCATTTCTACCGCTGGCTTGACATAAGTATCAATTAATTCTTTAATCTTTTGTACAATTTCTGCTTCATTGCCAGAGTATTCATAACCCACGCCTTTTTCTGCTTCAATTTCTGCCATTGCTTCTGCAAATCCCTCCTTGATAATACCGCCGCCATCTTCGATATAATTCTTGATGTATTTTTTGGCTTGTAGCATGATGTCTTCCCAAGCATAATTGATATGTTTGGTGATGGTTACAAAATTATTACAAACATAAACCCCTTTGGTATAAGGTTGCTCGAATAAGGCAGTTGCAATAGGGGACCATTCTTTAGCCAATTCTTCTTCTCTAAAATCTGCCGTACCTTGATACAACATTCTATTGGTGACAAACTTTAAAGATTCTGGATTTGGTGTTTGCTCGGTGTATAACATGACCGGGCTTTTAGTTGCTGTACTCATTTTTTATTACGGTTGACGGTACACGGTGAACGGTTGACGGTCAGCTCTGTACTCAATTATTTAAAATTTATTTTAAAATTGCTGGTTTTTGACTCGTTATTTTTCCATTGGGTAGTAAGTAGAAGACTTTTCCATTTTTACAGAAAGCTTCTGGTATACCCATCGCTTTATTTTCTGCTTTGGCTTTTTGAACTGCTTTATTGGCAATTCTTAATATATTTTGTGATTCAAGATAAATATTCTTATCTTTTAGACGCTTAACTTCCTTCATTGATATTGAAATGAAAAAGATTAAATAAAATCTGATTTTCTACGCTGTAATTTTCATTTTTCCCTACTGCTACTGGTTGAAATCCTTCTCCACCATTGTAATATAACTTCCAATTGTTTGCTAAATTGGTGAAATTATTCCAAAAATTTGCTTTGCTTCTGTAGTATCTCCTGATAACATCCTCTGTAGGTACATGATGTCCACCTTTTAGAACCCTACTTTTCACTCTATCTATACAAAGGTCGGGATTATCTAGGAATATATAAATTATCTGAACCAAATAACCTTGTTGTTTCGCTTTTTTTGCTACTTTGTTAATAGAAGTAGTTGAAACTAAATTTTTTCCACTTTTATCGGCTGCTTTTTCTGAATAACTGCGTTAAAAATTTTGACCATAGCTGGGCTATGCTAAAAATTTTTGCCTTGTTCTTCAAAAAAATCAACTCGTTAAAATCTGGAAACTATTTAATCTCAATTACTTAACTGCCTGATAAAGTGGTTTCAACTACAAAATTTTCTTTATTGATTAAGCATTTATGTAAAGTCGAAAAAAAGATTCGTCCTGCTTTCATTAAAGCATTACTTTCTCTTTTTTCTTCTAACTTTTTTGTTATTTCATCTGCATTTAAGAATTGAAATCCTAATTCTTTGGTGTAGGGAATGGCAAAGGTGGTTTTTCCCGAACCATTTGCACCTGCCACAATGATTAATCTAAGATTACTTGTTTTCATGCTGTTTTAATTAGTTCGCTATACTTTAAAAACACATTAAATCCTTTTTCGTTGAAATATTCTTTAGTTTCTGCAAAACTTCGATTACTAGTTGCCAATACAAAGTCGCCACCCCAAGCACCCAAAGACTTTATGACGCCCCAATAATCTGCAAAATAAATGGATTGTACTTTTTCAAAGCCAATTAATTCGGAAATAATATTTTCATGTTTCACGATTAATTTTTCAAAATCATTTAATCCACCAATGTGGATAAGTTCTGTGGATAAGGTGGATATCTTTTGGATTTTTGAATCTGCAACTTTTCCTTTTGCTCGATAACGAGCAATTCCTTTTTTACTATCCTGTTTTTTATCTAAGTAAATAAAATATAACTGGTCCTTGAAGCTTGGATTAAAGTTAATTGGCTGAAAAACGGGCTTATGCTGCTCGTGTAGCTGATAACTAATAGGACCATCCGCCCCTGCGCAAGCTATATCGTATCCAGAACCAC
>CAZXYA010000651.1:0-4876 GCA_964644655.1 uncultured Saprospiraceae bacterium
TAAAAGACCAAGAGGTTGTTACTGATGTTGGAGATATAATACATGAAGTTGCGGACAGTTGAGTACCTATTTATAACAATAATATACTTCAAGCTGCCCTTTCTGATTTTTCTTTAGCTATAGAAGAACCTGAACTTTGACCTGCTTTCAATGGAGAAAATACTTCAATTAATCTTATTGCTGCTAATATTTATGAGCGTATTGTAGAAGAGTTACGAAATCATTACAATAAAATTAAATAACATTTTACGTAGTCACTATTAACTTTTTTTAAACAGAAAAGAACGTATATATTTATCCACTTACCAATTGATTGTATAGACTTTATTCAATTCTCTTCCCTACTTTTAGCAAAAATTGCCTATTTCCGTCCTTCTACATGAATATATTATCGAATATTTATTATATTAAATTTAAGTATTACTTTTGTTAGCCTTCAAGTATTCTCAATACAAGACCGAATCTTACAAATCAAAATCTTTTATGCCTATATAAAAGATAAAACACACCAAAAAGCAATATGGATTCTAGTATTTTAACAGATAATCTGATTGATAGAATTAGTATAATCGAACCTGAGCGAAAATATTTTTTCGTTAGAACTGATAGTGGCTTAAATTTTGAAGAATTTTATACTAAAGGTTTTATTGGAATTGGCTGGAATTTTATAACTTTATCCGACCTAACTAAGCTCTCCCCTATACAAATAAAGTCAAAAATTGGGAAAAATTTAACAGACGATATTGATCTTGAAACGTCCAAAGGTAAAAGTAAAGCAACTGGTATTTATACTAAGTTAATCAGATTTAAAAGCCTAAAAAAAGGAGATTTCATTGTCATACCTAGTGCAGGTTCTTCACGATTAGCTTTTGGGGTCATTCAAGATCACAAGATATATATACAAAATAAAAATTTAGGAAAATGTAGTTATTATAAGAGAAGAAAAGTCAAATGGTTGGAAGTGAAAAATCAAAGTGAATTAGATCCTATTTTTTATAGAATTAAGACATCAAGACACTCTATAAGTGATGTAAGTAAATATGGAGACTACATTGATTTTGTCACAAATACTTTATATATCAAAGATGATAAGGCTCATTTCGTGTTCGATATAAAAACAACCGATGAAATTAATGTAACTCTGTTGCTCAATCTAATGGAGTCAATACAAACAATTACGTCAGGCTTAAATGAACACTTCAATTTAGGTGAAAATATTAATGACAATACTGTTAGATTAAACCTCCAATCGCCAGGGAAAGTAACATTCAAATTAGGCGTAAAGATAGCAGCAGTTTTTGCAGCAATTTTAAGTTTACACACTTGTGCACCTAATAGTGTTAATCTACCAGATAATGAAAAAGCTGCAATTCTAGGAATTGCTCCTACATATAAAAATGAACTAGATTCTCTCGAATCAACTATGAAAGACTTAAAGATAGATCAAAGTAAGATGAATAGCTTTAAATAAAAATACTATGTGGGAGTTTACCAAAGTTTTTTCAAGTTCAGATAATTTGTTTAAATTTCTTTTTGTTGGTGGAGTTTCAATGATATTTGTTGCCTTGTTTTATCCATTAAAACAACAACATGAGTTACAACTAAAATACAATGAATTTAATTTAGAAAAAGCTTTACTAGGAAATAAAATTCAGAAAATAAAAGACAAAGTATCCACTTTAACAAAACTACATCCGTCTGTAAATAATGAATTAGATAGCCTTGCAGCAATATTAGCCAAAGCTAAGACACAAGTGGAAAAAGAAAAAATCAGAAAAATTGCATTCAAAATTGAGGAAAATTTTAAATCAGATAGAGAATTAATAAATAAACTCATTGAAGAAAATAAAGTTGATAATATTAAATTAAGTAATAATGCCGAAAGTTTACTTATTCTTGATGGTCAAATCTCAACTTACAAAACTTATACCTCATTTTTTTGGGTAACAGGTTTATGTATCGGTGTATTAGGTCTTCTAGGCTGGATTTATTCTACATATATGACTATACAATTACGAACGCTACAATTTCAAAAAAACAAACTAGAACTACACAAACTATCTTCCAAAGAAGAAGAGATAGAAGACAAAGATGAAAAATCTTCAACCGATACCCCCCCTAACATAGAAAAAGAAGTTTAACAAATTAACTTTCTTTTCAGTAATCATGCAGTTTCTAAATTATGTCCTTGAATTTTCTTGACCAACTGCCCTTTCAAACCTCCCCAATACTGTAAACTCTCCTTCCTAGAAAGCACCTTAATCGCATCTTTAGCAGCTTGCGCCTCTGCCAATCGCTTACTATAAATACTAATGAATCCCTCTAGCTGTTGAAGATTATACCGCTTCTTAGAGCCATCCTTAAAAGATGTATGCTCTATAGTGTATAGATCATCTATGGTATGTGTAGATGGTGGTAAAGTCTTTTGCTCGGCAGCTTCTATTTCATCTAGCATATCCGTGTCTAATGTAAGTGAATCGGAATGATTATCTCCATTTGAAAAATCATCATCAATAATTTCATCCCCTCCCCTATTCTTGTGGATGGGTATAGAGTATTGAGAAGCTACTCGAAAATCAAAATATTCTAAGTACCATATACAGAGGTAAAAAATGAGTTGGGATAAAACAGCTACTATACCAAGCCCTGCGCCTTTCGCTTTTGTTTGAGATTGATAGTCTAGCATAGCCGTTTGATAGGTTGATTTTGCTTCCACTGTTAAGGTCTGGTTAGCGGCATCTACATTATTTACCTTATCATTCATTTGATCTCGCAAGAGTGCCACTTTATCTAATAGTTCTTTATATACTATTGCGTTATCATCGGATAGTCTACCCTTCCATGCCTTTGCTTGGCGATAGGCTTCTGCATCCGCTTTGGCTGCATTGATTTGTTCTTTATAATCTGTTTTTATTGTGGCTACATCTTTTAAAATAGGTGCTTCATAAACTGGTTCTTTAGTAATTATATTTATGAAGTCTGGTGAACCCATATAAGATAAGCAAACAGAGAAACCCGATAAAACTAAAAGTACTAGTATTAAAGATTTAATGTTGTATTGTAGCCAATTCTGAAAAAATCTAGGTGCTAATACCCTTTGTAATAACTCAACTGTAATGAGCATAAATTCTGTGAAGATCAAGCTCAATATAGCAGGGTACGGTAAAGAATGAACAATAGAATAGATATAAGCGAAAACAAAAGAACTCGCTGTAATTGCACTTACACCATTGCATAGAAAAGAAACGATATTCGCAATATGGTAGATTAAATCATATCGTTCTTCATAAGATTTCTCTGTGTACTTATTCGCTAGACGCTGTGCAAGTTTGGAGTTAAGAAATTCTTTGGTTCTTGCATCAAATTCATTGGATTGATTAATTGCTATATTTTTCATAATGCTAATTTTTATTTTTTTGATATTTGGTTAGTTATTTTTAGGGGTATCAAATTCAATCATTTTAAATAAGCCGATCAGTTCTCTACTAAGAAAAGAACCTGTATATATCTTAGTCGTTTTAATGCTGTTATGTCCATATCCATCTGCCATTAATTCATCATTTGCCCCTGCTCTTTTGGCGATACTTCCAACGCTATATCTAGCGGTATAAAAGGTTATTTTTTTATCAATTCCTTCTTTCTTAGCTGCTCTAGTTAATCTCTTTTGCAAACTGTATAAGTAATTTTCTAAGAACTTTTTTATCTCTAAAGAATCTCCTTCCATATCATCTTTAAGAACAGGAAATAGATATTTTCCTTTCCCTTTGTATCTATTGATAATTTCTAAAGCAAGTGGCATCAAAGGCAATTCAAGGTATTTCCCTGATGAATTAATTGTTTTCTTTCTATAAAATCCAATGGTATAAAACTGCCCGTCTCGCTTAATATTATCTTTGGTAAATCTCGCAATATCTTCCATATTACAACCAAAGAGCAAATAAGAAAAAACAAACAAATCTATGGCGAGTCTGTAGGCATCATCCTTTGCTTTATGCAGATAGAGTTTTTCGATTTCTTCTTTTGAGAGCGTTACTTTTATCTTTCTACTTTTTAGGTGGGAGAAAGTATAGCCAATCATATTGTACCTTCCTTTAAAAGGATAATGTTTTTGGTCTACAATGTGATTAGTTACAGCATATCCGTATAAAGATTTGAGACTTCTAAAATAAGCGGATGCCCCACCTTCGTTACATCTACCACCAAGTAGTCTGCGTTCAAAATTTTCGCACCAATCTTCGGTAATTTCTTCAAAGGTAAGTTCCTTTGGATTGGGTGCATAGTTTAGTAATGCCCCCTTAAGGTAGGTAAAGGCTTTTGCTGTTCCAACAGACAGCGTTTTCTTTTTTACGTATTTCTTTTTCTTTGTTAAAATGTCATCAATGAGGGCATCTAAAAAAACTAAGACGTTACTCCCCTGCTCTTTTCCTCTGAAAAGTTCTGTGAAACGTTTAAAGTCAAATTCCTTTTTCCTAAATTCCTCATGGTAAATATCTCGTGCTTTATCTTCCCTTTCGTCTAAATCCTCATTGAGTATTTTAGACTGATAACGCTTACGACTAAACCTTTCATCTTTCTCATTCCAATCTTCTAAAGTCGAAGACATTTTGAGACGAACGCTAGATTTTACAGACTTGTTTTTTTTGTGATAGATGACTTGAAGGACGATAGGATGAGTTCCATCTTTGAGGGTCGTCCACTTGTCTAATTTTATTGCAAATGAGGGAGTATACATGGTATAAAAAAACGTTAATTAATAAAAAATTAATTACGTAAACACATGTATTCTATATCGTTATATATTAGAAAGGCAAGAGAAAACTTATTATGAGTCAGGTGCTACTAACCAACTGAGCTACAGGACCTGTTTGAGATTTAA
>CAZXYA010000652.1:0-3238 GCA_964644655.1 uncultured Saprospiraceae bacterium
ACTAAGCTGAGTCCGAAGTTATGGTTTCATGGTAAGTATGTGCGGCAGTAATTTTCATTAACCATTGCTTCACTATGAAGGGTCAGCTTGGAGCGTCTACCGAATAAAATAGTCAAAATCTTTTCCATGTAAATAGTTTTATTCTTTGATCCACTTTATACTTTCTTTTATTGTCTGATTAGATGTTAAAGATTCAATAGCCAATTCTTCAACGATCAGTTGATCGGGATGGATACCATCTTTGTGTAAAGTTGAATCAATGCTCATAAAATAAGCTACTGTAGGCACTAATAAAACCTCCTCGTTAATCGGAAACCATCCTGTCGTACTCGACCACCCAGAGGTGATTTCTCCTATAAGTTTCACATTCTCTTGTCCTTTAAAAGAAGAAGCAACTGCTTCACCAGAACTTGAAGTATACCTACCTACCAGAAAAGCTACTTTAGTTTCTTCATTAACATTTATTCCATCGGGGTTACAGGACAAGGAGACATTGGTCATTGGGGAATCCCACATATGAAAATTGCCATTTTGATTATACCAATTAGATTGATAAGTAACCCCATCTTTTGAATCGCCACTTAAATTTATATTAGGAAATAATTCTCCTAGTCCTGCAAACATAGGATACATATTACCACCAACATTTAATCTTAAATCAATGATCCAACCACTTGGTTGATTTGTTTTTAATGCACATATTTTTTCACGAACTATTTTGGTATAGTTTGAAATTTGCTCTGAGTTCGATGTATAAAAATGAGGTATTTTCAAATAGGCAATATTATCCTCCAACATCTTTCCTATTACTTCTGAACCAATAGAATGTATTTCATTAAAGACTTCCATATTTACAGGATAATGGTATGCTGATTTATTATAGGAATTATACCGATTCCCATTCAGAAATAAGGCACCATGAAAATCTCCTAATTGTTTTAATAAGTATTCGACTGGTTTTATAATGGCTGATAGGGAATCGCCTATTAGTTTAGCCTCCATTTCTTTTTCTACCTTTTCCCAATCTACCTCCTTTGCATACAGCGAATGTTGTTTTGCTATAGAAATTATAGAATCTAACACCACTTGATTTTGCTTAGAGGTTGCGCTAGTTGTTTTAGCTGTTTTACTTGGAACACTACAAGCAAAAACAATAATAGTCAGCAGCAGTAATAGTTTGTTCATTTTTCTTTGAATTCGATTTTGTTTAATTTGAGGTCGTTTAGTAATCCACTTACTTACTCATTGCGCAATGCATGAACAGGATTCATTACTGCTGCTCGAACAGATTGAAAGCTAACCGTTATAGCCGCAATTCCAATAGCTGCCAATCCCGTTAATGCAAAGACCCACCACTCCATATCAATTCGATAAGGAAAATGTTGCAGCCATTCATTGCCTATATACCACCCCAGAGGAATCGCAAAAACTAAGGCTATGAATACTAATTGAAGGAAATCTTTATTGAGTCGTTCGACTACTTGCATAACAGAAGCACCTAATACTTTCCTAATCCCAATCTCTTTTCTACGACGTTGAATATTAAAGGTAGCTAATCCAAATAAACCCAAAATAGCAATCAAAATAGTCAAGCCTGTGGCATAGGACAAGCCTTTTCTAAAACGCAATTGAGCAGTATATTGCTGGGCAAAAGATTCATCCAAGAAGGTATAGCGCATGGGTCTTTCTGATTCGGCCGTTTGCCATAATTTTTCTAATTGTTTAATAGTACTCGTAATATTATGAGGCGCTATTTTAATACTCGCTTTTGATTCCCAGCCAATCCCACCGCTAATAGCTAAGGGTTGAATATTTTTATCTAAACTATTTTGATGGAAATCTGCAAATACTCCAACAATAGAATGATAGGTACTATCTGCAAATACTTTTATAGGTTGATTGAGTGGATCTTCAATTTTATATTTCTTTAAAAAAGCTTCATTCACTAAAAAGTTAAGGGAGTCATTTGGGTGAGCTGTTGAAAAATTTCGACCTTGCTTTATTTTTAAATCCCAAGTATCAACAATACCTTCATTACCAAACATAAAATCTGGTGATACAGCCCCTTGTCTACCTTGCAAGCCTAAAGACCACCGATAAGGTTGGTCACTAGGTACATGAGAAGATACGCCCATATGCATGATACCGGGTATAACTAATACTTCAGAAGTAAGGCGATTGATGCGATCTCTAGTATAGTTCTGGTCTAATGGAATAGCAATCACTTGCTCTCCTTTAAATCCTAAATCCTGAGATAACATAAAGTCTAATTGTTGAGAAATAAAAGTGACAGCAGTTAGCATCGTTATGACCATAACAAATTGAGCAATGACCAATACTTGCTTTAAGCTAAATCTATTATTGCCTGTTGTATTGCTAGCAAATACACGTTGAGGGGGTAATCGGGCTAGTATAAATGCAGGATAGATACCTGCCAATAGGCCTAGTATTACTATCGTCCCAAATACACCTAATAATATTGGAATTAATTGGTAAGATTGAAAATCAAATGTTACATCTAATAAATGTTGAATAGTAGGTAATAATAGATAAACAATTCCACTACCGATTATCAAAGCTATTAAAGTTTGTTGAACAGCTTCTACTAAAAACTGAATAGTTATTTGATGTCGTAGTGCGCCATTTACTTTTCGAACTCCGATTTCTTTTTTCCTAGTACTGGCTTGTGCAATAGAAAGATTCGCATAATTAAAAATGGCAATTAATAATAAGATGCCAGCAATCAATCCCATGATATACAAAAATCGGATATCTCCCTTTTTGGCGTCTTCTTGCCAAACGAAGTTTTGACTTTTCAAGTAAATCTCTTCTATAGGTTGTAATGCCCAATAAGATAATTCACTCTGTGAATATTCGTAGCCTAATTCTTTATAAGCTTGTTCAAAATAAGGATTAATGAGGGGAGGGATTTTTTCAGTTAAAACTTCTACCTCTGTATTAGGGTGCAAGCGTAGATAAGTTGAATAGCTATTATTTAACCATCCAAAAGTGGAGAAATTTTGTCGCAAATAAACATTTAAATCCAAATGTGTATTCCCTCCTTTTTGAACAACTCCCGTCACAATTCTGGGTTCTGTTCCATTTAGTAATAAAGTCTTTCCAATAGGATTTTCTTCTCCAAAGAACTGATTAGCTATATGTGGCGTTAAAACGATCGCATTAGGTGCATCTAAAGCAGTAGCCTGATCTCCAGCATAAAAAGGAAAAGGAAGCGTAT
>CAZXYA010000652.1:3248-4876 GCA_964644655.1 uncultured Saprospiraceae bacterium
AAAGGTGCTATCTACAAAAACCGATTTGTCTATATATAGTTTTTTTGCCCCCGATGTTAGTAATACTTCATCAACGGGTCCCATATAAGTTGCGGATTTTACTTCTGGAAATTTAGCTTCTAGAGTACTAGATAATAAACCAGGAGTCCAAACCCAATTTTGATCCTTATCGTCCCAATTTCGGTAAACTCGATAGAGTTCATCCTCCGTCTCAAACCAATTATCATAATTCCATTCGTGATGAATATACAATCCAATAACTAAGGTAACAGCAATGGCTATTGCTAAACCAAATATATTAATAGTAGAAGTGGTCTTATCTCTTAGCAGATGTCTCCAACCAATTTTTAGATAATTTTTAAACATAATTGAGCGATTGAGCGATTAATATTCGTTATAGCTTTAGTTCGTACTTAGACAACTGTTTTTTGATTTTTCTTTTCCAGTAATTTTTTCAAAATTTACTCTGCTCTCCTTAAACTACTGTTTGCCGATTGCTAAAATCTATATTCAATCCTTCCATTTTTTCAATACCCTCGCATCAATCCAATAAACATTCCCTAAACCATTATCCACACTTCCTAACTTTTGTAAATACGCTTCATAGTCTCGAGGAGTTGGAGAATGCATAGGGCTAGATTTATAACTCGTCCAAAAAAAACATTTTCCATCTGGACTCAACATAGGACAGTATTCGAATTGTGCAGAATTTATTTCTGCTCCTAAATTTTTAGCTGTAGACCATTGCCCGTTTTCTTTAAAACTAATATATAAATCCCCACTCCCTAATCCGTCTGTGCGACCCCAACTCATGAAGATCAACATATTGCCATCGGGAGAAATATAGGGATCTCCTTCTCCTTGTTCGGAATTAATAGCTGCTCCCAAATTTTCCACTTGGTATTCGCCATTTTCGCCAAGGCGTGCTTCATAAATATCACCATAGCCAAATCCTTTTCCTTCATAATTACCCGAAAAAACAATGGATTCTTCATCCGTGACCGACACATAATATTCATCCGCATCCGTGTTTATAGGAGCACCCATATTAGTTGGTGTACTCCAACTGTCTCCTATACGATGCGTTACCCAAATATCAAAGTCTTTCGGCTCGGTAGATGCTGAATCAACTGGGCGGCGAGAGATAAAATACAATCGTTGCCCATCCGAAGAAAAGGCAGGATCTGCATCACTATAACTTCCCGAAAAAGGCGCAACCATAGGTCCTTCCCATTCTTGTTGATTATTTTTTTTATAAAGGAGAATGGTATAAAAAGTGCGAGCTGGATCAGCCAAAGTAAAATAAAATTCATCTCCATCTGGTGAAAAGACGGCATTCAATTCTTGAAACTCCCGAGACACAATTCCTTCTGCAAATATTTCTGCTTTCGGGGAAGCTGTTAAGCCAAAGTAATCTCCTTTGGGAAGCATAGCATTTTCCTCTTGTAGGATTTGTCCTTTTGGGCTACAACTTAGTAAGAAGGTAAATAGCAAAGTAGCAAAACTTAGTTTATTCATAACATTATGGTTGTGTCGTTATTTAAGTAGTGTCCCAAAATTTTAAAGTTACAAACCATAGCCGTCAGGCTAAGGTTCTTTCTCTTGACACTCGGCAACAAGTATGTTTT
>CAZXYA010000653.1:0-4874 GCA_964644655.1 uncultured Saprospiraceae bacterium
GTATTCCAGCATATGAAATATAAAGGCAAGAAAAAGTGAGACTGGAGGGATTCGATTTTAGTACTACCTCCAAACCCCCTAAAACAAAATATTTACGTCCGTTTTAGCCTGTTTTCCGTGTCCGAGAATCTTTAAATTATGTTTTACTGACGCAGTTTTGACGCAGTTCCAAGGTAAATTTTTTAGCTTTTAATCATCACTTTTACTACCGCCTATAACATCCCCGTCACTATCTCTTTCAACTTCTATTTCTTTGTTTTTAGGTAGGTCTGGATGTTCCCGTAATTCATCCATTAGTATTAAGACTTTAGATATATCCTTTCTAAGTCCATTAAGTTTACCATCAATAAGTTTATCCAATTTGACGGTCTTATCACTCAATTGAGCAATTCGCTTGCCTTGCATTTCTACCGTTTTTTGTAGTTGGTTGATAGTTCTTTTGTTGGCGTATAGCTCTTTTTTAAGCCGCAGAGATTGATTTCTTTTATACATTTTTTTGTTTTAATTTTTACTATTAGATTTTTGTACCTTTACTAAAAAATTATATATGTCAGACTTTCAATCCGAAATGGAAAAATATAGTACCCAAACGGATGATATGTTAGATGAGCTTAGGTATGATGACCTTTTATTCAGATTTCGCATAATGCTACATTTTATTATTTTCCTTTTTATTATAAATATTGCCACTATTTTTTTGATAGTTATCCTTTTAAAAAAACATGTATGACTGATCGTGAAAAGAAAAAAGCTTTAGCCAAGCATAGACATGATGACCTTTTAAACAGATTTCGGATGATGCTAAGATTTATGACGATTATTTTAATTATGAATTATGCTATGATTCATCTGTTAGCTATCCTTTTGAAAGAATATATAGAGTAAGGAGGAGATTAATGATTGAAGCACCGATTGAAAACCAGATATAAAACATTTGGTCATAATTTTTTTTGGTAGAAGTTTTGTGAAAATTTGCTAATCGTTTATCCTGTTCTTTCTTCATTTCTTTAAACTCCTTACTCTGTTCTTCCCTTGACCTTCTAAGCTTCAACTCTATCAGTTCCTCTATCCGCTTACGTTTATTTAGTGTCTCTAATCTATCCTCATTTATAGCCGTTAATGCTGCCTTTCCTGATTCACTCATAAATAATGAGGTCGGACGGTCTTTATCTTGTTTTAAATAACCGACTCCTATCAGCTTGTTATGAATAGCTAGTAATTTATCGTTATCCCTAAACCATTGCCTAAATTCATGTTCTACATGGTTAGATTCTATTTGTCCATCTTTATAGGCTTCAAGTATTATTATTTCCTCATTCGTTAGTAGTTTCCATTTCATTTTATCTTATTTTTCCTAGACAATATCCCTATCACTTCACGCCATAGCATTTCGTATGGTATGACCTCTTTATTCAGTAGGTTTAAATCAATGGTTTCTTTAATAGCTCTCATTTTTGATAGATGCTTTTCGGCGTGGCGCTCTGCTCCTGCTGGATGGTAGTTGCCATCCACCACGCAGCGCAGCGACCGCAAAAAATATTTAGTTCTACTGAAGGGGCGCTTATTAAAACTTTTGGCTATAATTCTTTCTATCTGCCAAGTCCGTTTTGTAAATGCGTCAATCTTATTATTTACCAGTATAAAAAATAATCGTACTAACAATTTATTTCGCCTACTTAGCATTGAAAACAATCAAGTTTGAATTTTTATACTCAAAGCCATTTGATTTCAATTCGTAGGTTTCATTAGTCAAAATATCTCGATAAGAGATTTCCCATTCCAATTCCAATAAAGGAAAAAGACCGATTGGTAGGATAGGGATTTCAATATCTTCATTTGGGGCAATCTGTTGATTTGTAGTAGAGCATATATTTAATCTAAAATCTTCATCTCCAATATTTATCTTATTTTTCAAATACGCTCCTGCCTTTATTCGTCCTGTAATCTTTAATTCCCAATGAATTATATCTGATTTACCTCTATTTAATAATCTAAGTATTAGCACTTTAACCTCTCTTATTCCTTGAGCGTAATTATTATTTATTATTGAGTACCATTTTTCGTGTAGGTCACTTGCAACAGGGATTATGTCAACTACATAAGGTTCAATTTCTGACTCTTTTGTATTTACAATTAAATAAGACCTTGATTGAAGGTCTGTTTGTTTCTTTATTTCTTTGAATGTCCTGATAGTGTAGTAGACGTATATAAGCCAAGCGAGAGTAGATAAGAGGGTAAGAAGTAGCGTTAGTGTCTCAATGTTCAAGGCAAAGAAACTCGTATTATTGATAATTTGAGTTGAATCCATTTGATTATAATATTTTACCTTGTATAGTAGATGAAAATTGCTTGATTATTTCACGGGAATTTGGCCCATATAATTGATAGTTAAGTGACAACACTCCTGTTCCGTAAATGGTGAATTTGGCAGAGTTTTTTTCAATCCTTTGGTTTATTCCTCTTACAGATGAATAGAGTAAAATATCTATATCTAACCCTTTTTTATCCAATCTGTAATTGTTAATTGCCTTTGAAGTTAAAATTGCAACCTCTAATTGAATATAGTTAGCTTTTTGATTTGAAGTAACCAAATAGAAATGTATAATCTCATTGTAATTATTGGTTATTTCTGAAATCAAAGATTTTAAAGAATCATAACTAAAATGTGGCTTTCCGATACGAATAATTTCGTTCTCAACTTCTTGCATTTTTCTAATTTTGATTTACGGATTGTCATATAATGCTAGGACAAAATTATTATTCCTTATCAGCATGGCAACCGATATTTATAAACAGTATTTATTATACACTACAAAGCGATATTGAATTTTTTAGCTTGGAAAATTCAAATTTATTAAAGGGGAATTATTTTGTTGGAGGTGTCAAGATACGCTTACAAATCTATTCTAAATTGGCTTAGGTATTTACATTATTTGTATCACGTTCTTCTCTTAGTTTTCTTACTATATATCTAAGCTTTGAAAGTTCTTTATCAGTCTTGTCTTTATATTTTTCAAAATGTTCAAAACTCATTTCTATTTCTGCCATTCGCCCAATCATCATTTCAAATATTCGTTTTTCGTCTTTACTACTTTCTTCAATGTTGCTATCATTCCATATTTCACCTTTTCCTGTTAATAATTTTTCCAGTTCTGCTATTCTTCCTCTCAATATTTCTAGCTCTTTTTTTTCATTGATGGTATTTTCTTCTTTATTTTCTCCTATCCACATTGAACCTTCACCTAGTAACAGCCATCTTGGGTTTAAAGTGGGAAATACTCTAAGTATAGCTTTAATGAGTCCGACTCCTGGTTTAGATTTACGTTCCCCTACAACATTACCATATTGACCAGAACTTACACCAATATATTTTGGAAAAGAAGACACTCCCTCCTTTTTTGCAAAAAATTCAACATCTCTAATTCGTTGATTAATAGTAGGTTCACTATTTGATTTACTCACTATTGTTATTTTTTTAGTAACTAAAGTTTGCAATACTAACAAATGTGACATATATTTGTAAAGTACTGCTAGTCCGTTTATAATGTATTAGTAGTCCTTAGCTCAAAGTAAGTAAAAATTTCCATAACAGACAATTTTGGAAGGTTATAACACTATTCTCCTGCCCTAAACAGGACTAATAAAAATATGTCAAATATGAAGGATTACAGTATTTACAAATTTGCCATTAAGCAGATTTTAGAAAGCAAGGCAGGGCATTTAATACCTGTCATTAAAAAGGACTTAGAGAAGAAGCTAGGTATTACTAGGGATTGGCTTAATAGGATTTTAAACGCCCGTGTCAATAGTAAAATTAAGCTAGACCATGTTCAATTGTCCATTGTTGCGGACGTGCTTAAATGCAAAATTGATGACCTCATTACAAAAAAATGTAGGTTAAAGATTAGGCAGAAAGCTAATAAAAAAGCGGTGGCGGTCGCTGCCTAGATTATTAGCCCAATAGCCAATGGTGACACAAAAAGATAAGGTCTTGGAAAAGAAAAAGAGCCAATAAGAGGTAACTCTACCCTCTATTTTTTAACGGATAAAAAAGCGTATGCCACCATCAAACAACAATTCTATTCCAGAAGTCAATCAAGCGGTATTAGTCGAATTAAATACCACCAGAGATTTTTTAATAAAGACTAAAGGCTTGTTAAGTCAATCGGATAACCAACAGACTCAAATTGATATTAAAGCTTATTTGCTCCTTATCAATCAGAAAACGGAAAGGCTTAATGAAAAAGAGCCGCACTCAAAAGAGAAAAAAGCGGTAAAGGAAGCTCTACTAAAAGAGCATAATTTATGCGGTGCAATTCTGGCAAAAACAAACGGTTTTTTAAGCCGTGGAAACTACCAACAGGCACAAATAGAAACCAATAGTTTCTTAAAAAATCTTAGCAAAAGAATAAGTGTACTAGAAGAGCTTACCCCTAAAAAAAAGACCAAACCGAAAGCTAAGGAAAAAGGCAAAGCAGGTTTTAACCTTAGCTTTTTAAATTTCTTCAGAGATTAATTTTTTCACACTAAACACTATAACAATTATGAATAATCAAGAACCACCTAAAATGCTTACTCCATTAGCGACTAAGCAGGAGGTTGAAACCGAATTTTTTAAACTAGATGTTTTAAAAAATGTCTATGCAGCAAATGGAGCAACTAAGTACAAGGCTACCGCTTTAGAAGATGTTATTTCAAGATCTAAAGTTCATTTGCAATTCGGAAAAATCCATGAAGCAGGGGCAATTATTAACCGCTACCGCAGCGAACAAAGTAGGCTTAGTCAAATGACGAGCAAAGTGCCTTATGCTTGTCGGAGAGTAGGTTAATTTCCTCCGTCATTAGAAATTCAATTTTTATTTTTAAAATATGAA
>CAZXYA010000654.1:0-4868 GCA_964644655.1 uncultured Saprospiraceae bacterium
AAGTAATTTCCACTTTGAGAAAGGTATTTGGTATTATTCTTATTGCGATTGCGATACAGATGTTTAAGCAGAATATAATGTTGTAACAGAGAAATATAAAGAAAGTAGATAATATATTTGGTTGAGGGCTGCATGACTTTGTTATGCAGCCCTTTTTCATTAAAAAAGAGATTGCCTAAATGAATAGACAATCTCTTTTTTAATGAAGCTTAAGTATTTACTAAAGTATTTAATTGTACTTAGTTAATTTCACTAACGGGTCTTGGAAGCTGGTCGAAAACATCATCACCAGCTCTATCAAGTGGCAATTCATTAAGTCTTCCAAATCTACGTGCATCTACCCATCTATGTCCTAAAGCAAAAAGGGAATATCTTCTTTGGAATAATATTTCATCTATCAATTCAGCATCACTCGTCCCTCCAGTATAATCACCAATCCCAGCATTACCTCTTACCCAATTAATTAGATTTACTGCCATCCCATTATCGCTACCTACATTACTTTCTGCAAGTATAAGTCCTAGCTCTTCATTATTGATAAAAGGTACTTGATCTTCCATAGACCTGAATACCCAAACATCGTGCGTACCGCTCAAACCATCAAGTCCAAGTGTATCACCTCTAAGGAGCACCTTATCCAATCTATTATCACTTGCAATTGCATCATTCACATATGAAGGATGCGCAATAATCGCTTCTGACTGACCAGGTACTCTGAAAATATTGTTTGCAACATCCCCCCCAGCATTAGAATAAAATCGACCAGGACCTGTTGTCAATCCAGACATAGGGTCGAAGAAAGAAGCTTGAACCCTAGAAGCAGCGTCAGCTCCATTTCCTTGATACAATGCTATCCTTGCGCTCAATGCTCTGTTAAATTGACCAAATGTACTTGGCGAATCAAAACCTGCAAAACCTGCAGATAAAGCAAATGAAAATTCTGCACCCGCAGCATTAAGATTTGCCATACCTTCATCTAGTAAAGCTAAAATATCGCCTAAGGCGTCTTCGTAAGATTCAAACGGGCCAAGATTTTCAATATCATCTACATCTACTCTAATGCCATTTTGGAATTGCATATTTGCAGCAAGGTGTAATTCATATGCTTGAATTGTTCTAGCAAAACCTAAATACCCTTGTAATTGCTGATCTGTAATAGTTGAAGAGTTTGATGCTGCATCTATCAAGACATTTAAATTTCTAACTGTTCTGTACCTCCCAAAATAAGGTCGTACCCCATAAAAACCTGCATTATCTAAAACTGCATCTCCTCTACCAAGAAGCTCTCCTGTATATCGAGGATCTGACCCAGTAAAGAAATAGTATTCTCTGCCGAGAATAGAAACTACGTCATAATAAAAAGAGACATCGCCTCTTAATCCATCTTCAGTCCCAGTAACCAAAGTCTGCAACTGACTCAAGGTAGCATCCGCAACAACTCCTTCCACACTAGCCCCATTCGGGTTAGGCAAATCATCTATTTCACAAGCAAAAAAGCTAATGAAACATGCCAGCATAATAACTGATTTTATATTAAATATATATTTCATTTTGATTATTTTTTATTTTATTAAAATTCTACTTGTACGTGAAAATCAAATCTCTTTGAAGATGGGAAAGGTGTAACCTCAACACCTGTAGATAATCCACCACCACCAAAATTTGAAACTTCAGGATCATAACTATCATAATCAAATATGTTGATTAAGTTATTTCCAGAAAATCCTACTCTAATGTTAGAAAGCGCAAGGTTATCTTTGATAGGAATGTTGTAGTATAAACCTACTTCACGTAATCTTATATAACCAGCATCTTGAATATAAGGAGCTGTGCTTGACCCTAACAAACTAAGTCTATAAGGACCATTCGCCAAGACACCATCAGGATCTAAATCAGTATCGTCAAAATCATTAGTCGTTTCATTCAAATCAAATAATAAAGTAGAAAGGTTGATATTGTCTCCCCCTTGCTTCCAGTGCCAAACAAAAGAAAAATCGAAATTGTTCCATGAAATGGCGTTATACCAAGACAATTGGAAATCAGCTTCACCTGAACCAAACACTTGCAAAGCAGGATCACCGTCTCCATTTAAAGTCAAATCTGGATTTGGACCAACACCAATCAGAGTCAAAGGACTAAAACCTTCTTTTATTAATTGATTACCTAAGAAATCAGCGAAACCACCAGTAGTAAATGCAGGTACATCAAGACGCGTCACTTCTGCATCATTTGTCCAGAATCCGAATCTTGTATTCCAGAATGTATTTTTCTTGTTAATAATATTTGCACTAAGTCCTATCTCAAATCCTCTATTTTGAAGCTCTGCTGCATTCGTTACTTGAGAAGTAAAACCAGAAGAGGCAGGAAGATCAGCGTTTAATAATAAATCTTCTACATCCTTAATATAATAAGTAAAATCAACATTGAAGCGTTTTAAAAAATTGAAGTCTGCTCCAAGTTCTAATTCTTTCTGTCTTTCAGGACCTACTGTCGCATTACCTAAGGTACCTGGCACAAGTACACCAGCATTACCATCAACAATAGTTGAATTAAGAATAGTAGACTTTGCACCGAAATTTGCAAAATTACCAGACTCACCGTAAGCCGCTCTTACTTTAAGACCTGTAACCACTTGAGAACCATTAAGGAATGGAAGCTTATCAATATTGAAAGCTACATTCGCTTTCGGATAAAAGAACAATTCGTTTACATCACCATTGTTAGATGACTTATCCACTCTAAAACCAACTGTAGCTAATACAATATCATCATAATTAAATTCTTCCTGTGCAAAAAATCCTTTATCCTGCTGCGTCAATCTTACTTGAGTAATATTTCTATTACCTGATTGATCTAGGTTACTTTCTGCACCAATTAGATTAGTAGCTTCACCAAGAATTGTGTTTCTATCAAAATCTTCTTGAGTAACCCCAGCAGAAGTAGTAAATGAAATACCATTATCTGCATAGTAGCTATGTACTAAAAAGGCTGCTAAGTTTGAATTTAAACTTCTGGTAAATCCTTGAACAGATACACCATTAAGGCCATTTCCGTTACTTTGAAACTGTAAAGAGTTAGGGAACAAGGCTGTTGTATTCAAGTTGTAAAAATCACCCCCTGCTCTTAATATTAATTTCAATGAATTATTATCTGTTTGTAAAATTTTTGTAGTCAATGTACCACCACCAATGAATCTATTTACATTTTCATTATTAGTAATGTCGCTGGCTGTTTCTAAGAAATTTGATGCTCCATAAGGATTATTTGGGAACAAGCCAGTTGATGGATCTGCTTCTAATGAAGCAAAAGCTGGTGTAGCTGTAAATGCAACACCTTGTGTTGTTCCAGAGTTATCATTATTAAAGAATCCTCTATCCGCACTAGAATTAATATAGTTTGAAGATAAGTTAAGATCAAAAATCTTAGAAATTTTATGATTTAAATTTAATCGCATGGATAACTTTTCATACCCTGTACCTGCTACAATTCCTTCTTCATTCTTGTAAGAACTTCCGAAGTAAAACTGAGTCTTCTCAGATCCACCTGTAGCTGAAAGTCTTGTATTAAAAAGTACTGCATCGTTGCCGTAGAGAATCTCCTCATAATTAATATTTCCATTCTCATTAAAATCCGCTAATGCTTGAGCATCAGCTCCAAATCTATCTGAGTCGGCAATCAAATCTGGAGTCCACTCTCTAATTCCCAATTCGCGCAACTGCGAAGCCTGTCCAATAGATTGAGAAACTCTGACTTTTGTTTCTCCAGATGTACCTCTTTTTGTTTTCATAATTACAACACCACCTGCAGCTCTTGAACCATAAATCGCAGCTGCTGATGCTCCTTTCAATATTTCTATTGACTCTAAATCAGCTGGGTCAATATCAGACAATCTATTAGATGGGTTATCTTGATTAGAAGTACTACCTCCCCCTGCAGCTGCAGACACAATATTCAATCCAGCCGGAATAGATGAATTATCTAGATAAACTCCATCAAGGATGATAAGTGGCTGAGAAGATCCTGAGATAGAAGTAACTCCTCTTAATCTAAACGCTACACCCCCACCTGGTGCTCCAGATGACTGCTTAATTTCTGCTCCTTTAAATTTTCCATACAGCGCAGATTCAACTGTTGGAGCAGGAGCAATTCCAGCTAATTGTGCTGCATCAATTTTTGCAACTGAATTGGCTAGATTCTTTCTTTTAACTGTAGTCGCTAAACCAGTAACTACTACTTCATCTAACTGATTAAAGTCATCAGTCATTACAATGTTGCTGTAAGTACCGTCAACAATGTTTAATGTTTGAGTAGCATAACCAATGTAAGAAATGGTAATCTGAGTCGCTCCTTCCGGAATGTTCAATGTGTAAGAACCATCGATATCTGTAACTGTACCATTGGTTGTCCCAACAATAATTACTGAAGCACCTATAATGGCTTCATTTGCAGAGTCCACAATCGTACCGTTAATGGTTTGTTGTGAAAACGAAATTGAATGAATAAAGCAAATAGCGATTGCTACAAGCCCTAGACGAGTAATGAGTTTTTTCATACTAGTTTGATTTTTCTTTAAAATAATACTTTAAAGTAATAGAAAAACCTTAGGGTATCTAAAATAGATTAAGAATATTTTAAATTAAACTTTTTCTCAGGAAAATGAATAGGGCTAGGCAGCGAAACCATACTTTCTTCAAGTAACAATTTAGGGAAAGATGTATGTTTATTGTCGAGAATTAAGCCTTGCTTTCTGCCAAAATTCGGTAGAATAAATTTTGTACATCAACTTCTAAACCCTACTTTGGGAATTAAAAAATTGGCCGTTTTTCAACTCATAGCTTGTCCTCGAACTTTGTCCACCGCCTTGATGT
>CAZXYA010000655.1:0-4863 GCA_964644655.1 uncultured Saprospiraceae bacterium
AAACGTCCTGAATTTCGGTAAAATCAGGGCTTAATTCTTTCACGAACCATTGTTTGAAGAAATAATCTAAATCAAGCATAATTTTTGAAAATTGATTTTTGAAAATTTCAAATTGAAAATTATAAATATTGGTCTTTAATATACAACCACACGAGCGAGAAATATTTACCTTAATCGAGCAAACTGCTACCGCATTAAACTATCCTACCTTTGTGGTGGGTGGATATGTTCGGGATCGATTATTAGCACGTCCTTCCAAAGATATGGACATTGTATGTGTTGGGAATGGAATCCGATTAGCCCAAAATGTAGCTTCTAGAATGCGGCCCATTCCAAGAGTTGTGGTTTATAAGCGATTTGGCACCGCTATGCTAAAATGTAAAGATTTAGAAATAGAATTTGTGGGGGCAAGAAAAGAATCTTATCGCCATGATTCTCGAAAGCCTACCGTAGAAGAAGGCTCTCTGGAAGATGATCAAAATCGTAGAGATTTTACTATTAATGCTTTAGCAGTTGGGCTAACAGGAAGCAATTTTGGGCAAATTATTGATCCTTTTGGTGGTTTGGCACACCTAGAGTCAAAAACTATTAAAACGCCCCTTCAACCTGGTAAAACCTTTTCAGATGATCCGCTAAGAATGTTACGAGCTATTCGGTTTGCGACTCAGCTAGGTTTTGCTATTGAACCCAATACCTATAAGGCTTTATCTAAATATAAGAATAGAATAAATATTATCTCTAAGGAACGAGTTATTACGGAAATCAATAAAATTATTTTAAGCCCTAAACCTTCTGATGGTTTTAAAATGTTATTCGATACAGGACTATTAGGCATTATTTTTCCCGAAATGGCAGCTTTACAAGGTGTCGAATACAGAAATGGAAAAGGGCATAAAGATAATTTTTACCATACCTTAGAAGTATTAGATAATATCTGCAAGAAAACCAATAGTCTATGGCTTCGTTGGGCAGCAATTATGCACGATATTGCCAAGCCACCCACCAAAAGGTTTGAGCCTAAACATGGATGGACTTTTCATGGACACGAAGCATTAGGTGCTACTATGACTCCTCGGGTTTTCCGTAGGATGAAATTGCCGATGGACCATAAAATGAAATATATTCAGAAATTGGTGCGTTTACATTTACGACCAATTTCATTAACTAAAGAAAACATTACAGATTCTGCTATTCGTCGCTTACTATTTGAAGCAGGAGAAGACTTAGAAGATTTAATGATTTTATGTGAGGCAGATATTACTTCCAAAAATCCTAAAAAAGTTGCTCGTTATTTAGCAAATTATGAATTGGTTCGAGACAAACTAAAAGAAATTGAAGAAAAAGACCACATCCGTAATTGGCAACCACCCATTACTGGTGAAATTATTATGGAAACCTTTAATATTTCCCCTTCTCGTCAAGTAGGCATCATTAAAAATGCTATTAGAGAAGCTATTCTAGATGGGGTTATTGGTAATAATTATGAAGAAGCTTTTGAATTTATGTTAGTAGAAGGAACTAAATTAGGGTTAAAAAAAATTAGCTAAAAGCCTAGTGGTTAGTCAAGATAAAATTGACGGGTAATTTTGGCGGCTTTTAAAACTAGCACCCGTTTCACGGTTCAGGAGCTTACACTCCTTCATGCAAGCGGTTTACAAACCATGTTTGTTCATGTTAAAAATACTCATCATAGCTACGGTCATGCCTGCGTTTTTTGCCTTGTCTAGTTTCAAAATTCACTCAAATTTAACACGTCATTTCAACATTGACTAACCACTAGTGGAGTGCGTGATTCAGCATAAATTGTATGGTTTCAAACATGTAAAAAATCACTAATGATAAGAATCCATTTATTTATAATAATTTTATTGGTGAGCCATTTAAATTTAAGTGCACAAGATGATTTATACAATAATATTGATTCCTTGCCTAAAATAGCCTCAGATAGTATTAAAATTGAGAAAAAAAGAGGGTTGAAAAATTTTCTAAAAAAAGATTATCCTTCGCCCAAAAAAGCAATACTCCTAGCCATTGTTCCTGGTATGGGGCAAATTTATAATAAAAAATATTGGAAATTACCTTTGGTATATGGTGCCTTAGGAGGGATTATATTTGCAATAAAACACAATACCACCCAATATAATAGAACAGTTTTGTCTCTAGATATTAGAAATGGAGTAATTACAGGTGTACAAGATCCTTTTGAGGGATTAAATATACCGGACAATGCAGTAGAAGCAGAAAGAAATTCCTTCGATAAAAATAGGCAAGTATCTTGGATTAGTTTGATAGGATTCTACTTAATTTCAGCGGGAGATGCTTTTGTAGATGCCCATCTTAAAGATTTTAATGTAGATGATGATATTAGTTTTCATCCTATTTTTGAAACTGGATTTATGAATCAGCCAGTAGTCGGTATCGGTGTTCAAATCCCCCTAGGTTTGGGAGCTAAAAGGAAATAGACTTTTACCATACACTTTTTGAAAACGCCGCCTTTGGGGGCTAAAAGATGGGGTTTTAATTCTTTTTATAAATATTTGAACCTGTTTTCTACAGACAGCGCCCCAATGGACCTAAATAACTGATTATCAAAATGTTCTATCTAGAAATCACATTACTTAATAAGGGCATTCTCCTAAAAAATCAGGCATATTAAATCATTATTTGATTTCATTGTCAGTTTACTCCAATTCATCGAAGATGTCCTATGAAATCAAGTGAAGTAGAGGCTATTTCTCTTTTTATGAAGAAACTCTTATAAAATAGAAAAGGGCTTGGATGAAATACATCCAAGCCCTCTATATTTAAATAGCTTAAAGCAGTTTTATTGCTCCACAACTACTAATTTCTGATATTTGGAACTACCGTTATTATCAACAACGCCAATTACATAAACACCAGCTTGACCAATTGGGTTTTCAAGGCTAATGATACCTCTTTCCCCCGTGACTATCTTCTCTAGAATCAAGCTATTATTTGGGCCATAAAGTCTTATAACCCCGCCTTCTTCAGAAGAAAATTGATAATTTAAACTTGGGCTTACTGTTAAGCTAATAGGATTAGGATAAACATCAAATTGAGTTTGCACTCTTCCAATAATATCGGAATTAAGTGTGCCTAAAGTAAGATATTCATAATTCCCTGGCTTAATAGCTTCATTAGTAGTAATTGAACCAGCTAAGAAGTCAGCAATTTCAGACCCCATTCGATTACGAGAAGAAGATTGGTCTAAAGTAAACCGATCAATCGAAGATGGGATTAGTTCCCATTGATTGCCTCTCCAACCAATAATGGTTAGCCTATTTAAATCACTTTCTGTCAAAGATTCAATATTACTTGTTCCATTCCAAGTTAAAGTCACTTGTGTCCTATTCTCCCCATCAACATCCCAATACTCTACTTCACTAATTCGAGAGAGTAATGGTTCCATTTTTTCAGTACCCTCTTCATTGATGAAATTTGGATTATTATCGTAATATGCTGCACTTGTACGAGCTGCTCCAGAAATCGCAACAGGTCTAAATTTACTGTTTGCCCCAACAGGGAAAACAAAAGACTCGTTATGATAAACTTTCACATAGCCATCTACATGTTGCATATCTGATGCATCTATCCAACTACTACCCTGGATAAAGTTGATATATCCCTTTTCGTTTTCTCGCTCAGTAGCGACAACACCGGGATAAATACCATTACTTCCATCATGAAAAGTATGCTTATTAAAAACAGAAATTGATGCGTTATCAGGAACATAAATCTCCCCAAAAAATTTGGAAGATTGGGCATTTAATTGAAAGCTAATTGCTACCAAAAGTAGTAAAGCCAAACCTGATAAAATATTTTTCATTCTAAGCATATTAATATTTTTAGAAAACTAAATAAAAAACGATTAATCTTAATAATGTCTGTAATAAAGACATGTTTGGAGGAGGTCCTAAAACCTCCTCCAGATTATGTTTTATTTAGAAGAACATTGAATAATGGAAACTGAATGTGTCTGACCACACTCGCTCACTATCCATTCTTACGATATTAACAGTAATAGAACTAGATGTAACACTCTTAATATTAATCGAGAAGTTAACCTTACATCTTGTACTATCTGAGTATCTATTAATAGCCTGTACAAAGTTACTCAATGCCGTCTGGTTAAGGTCATCAAATCTGTAGGTAATAGTCATACCTGCATGATTTCCGTTACCCGGTGCATTTAAAGCATCTATTGTCCAAGAAACTGTTTTAAAGCAATCATCTTGGAACTTACCTAAGTTAGACACTTGTACTGCATCCCATGCTGGAATCAAGAATTCTCCTCGCTTAGCATTGATACCGCCTGCTGGACCTGCTGGACCTGCTGGACCTGCTGCACCTCTTGCTCCTCTAAGACCTGTCGCTCCTTGTGCGCCTGCTGGACCTGCTGGACCTGCAATACCTGCTGGACCTTGTGTACCTGCTGGACCTACTGGACCAGTTGCTCCTTTTGCACCTGTTGGACCTGCTGGGCCTGCTAGACCTTGAAGACCTTGTGGTCCTCTTGCTCCATCAGCACCGTCTGCTCCATCAGCACCTTTTGCTCCAGTCAAACCTCTTAATCCGTCAGCGCCTGCTGGTCCCGCTGGGCCTGCTGCACCATCAGCACCGTTTGCACCTGCTGGTCCCGCTGCACCATCAGCACCGTTTGCGCCTGCTGGTCCCGCTGGACCTGCTGCGCCATCAGCACCATTTGCGCCTGCTGGTCCCGTTGCACCAGTTGCTCCTACTGGACCTTGTGGTCCTGCTGAACCAGTTGCGCCTGTCGCGCCAGTTGCTCCTTGACAATCTTGACCATTGCCAAATCCGTCACCATTGGTATCTTCATTAGCA
>CAZXYA010000656.1:0-4854 GCA_964644655.1 uncultured Saprospiraceae bacterium
GATTTTACCGTAGCAGATTTACAAACACTAGAAGGCTATCAGTTAGCATTAGATTTTACAGGATTAGAATTGATGAATATTCAGGAAGGATTGGTCAAACACCATCACTTCGGACAACAGTTATTAAACAGAAATATTTTATTAAGCAGTTGGGACCGACTTAGCAGTCCCATCGAATCTACAACCATACACACACATTTATTTTCGCTAGAATTAAAAGCCCGCACAGCTGGAAATTTAAGCGAATTCTTACACTTACAACCAAAAATTACACCTACAGAAGCTTACGACATAACAGGAAAAATACTTGATATAACCTTAGATTTTGAAACGACTAGTACCACATTTACACTTGAGCAGAATCGCCCGAATCCTTTTAAAGAACAGACGATGATTGGCTTTCAATTACCTGATGCAGGAAAAGTGAACTTAACGATTTTAGATGTACAAGGACGAGTTTTATTACAAGAAGCGAAAGATTTTTCAGCAGGCAACCAACAATGGTTAATTGAAGGTCAATCCTTGACCACCAAAGGTGTTTTATATTATCAATTAGCTACTGATAAAGAGGTGCTTACCAAGAAAATGATGGTATTAGAATAAGCGCAGTTTGCAGTTGTCGGTTCAAACAGACAACTGACAACCGAGTTACTAGAAATTACTGAGAATGAAAATCCCATGTTGTATCCTAGAATAATTGAGTACAACATCTGAAATTTTACAATTTATAATAGCATTTTAGTTGAATGATAGGGTGAAAAATGCTCACCGTATATCGTCCAACACTATTAAACAAAAATTTACCACACATGAAAAAATGGTACCCATCCTTAGCCTTAGGAGCGCTTCTTTTTGTGCTTTGCTCCTTGTCTATACACGGTACTTTGAGTTTCGCTAATAGTGCGGATAAATTGACAGAAACAACTTCAATTTTACACTCCACTATTGTCGATAACTCAACCGAGCATACGACCAATTTTTCTCTAATGGCAGGCGATACGCAGATTATCAACATGCCTTTGGATTCTGCTATTAAAGCAACTATTCAAGACTGTGATGCGATTAATGCCTTCCAAAATAGATTTGAACATTTATATCCTGATGAAACTGCTCACAGAGATACCATTACAATTTGTGCGCCCGGAGACGATAAACGGGTTTACATCACTTTTACTAAATTTGAAGTCGCACCTGGTGATACCCTTTTTGTCTACGATGCGGATAGCGTACAAGCTAGTCGGCAAGTAGCTGCTTTTTCTGGCGCTGGTGTTAGTGCTACGGGTGGTTGGATTCGCTCGGAATGTAATCCGACTGGTTGCTTGACTTTCGAATTTGTTACGAATGGAGATAATAATAAGGGACTCGGTTGGGAAACTTGGGTCACTTGTGAAGATTTGTCAACAACGAATATCGTTTGTCCTGCTATTCCTAGTGCTGCATTAACTTGTGGAGAAGCGTTTGCGATAGTGCCAATTCAGGCACCTGATTCCTTAAATATTTGTGGAGACCCGATAGATACTTTTTGCTTAACGATTTATAATGCACATGGAGTAGCTTGCGTGGTTGATTCCTGTGTGAAATTTAATGAAATTATTCGAGATACTTTTGGGGTAGGTTTATTTAGAGCTGTTTGGAAAGCGAAAGATTATCCTGACCATGAAGTAGAAAAGACCTTTACTGTTTCTGCGCCTACTTTGATTTGTAATGATGAAGTTTTTGTGCCACTTGGTTCTACTTGCGCCTTATATCTGACACCAGATATGTTACTAGAAAGCCCTTGTGATACGATTACCGATACCTTGTATTACCGAATTGATATTGAACTAGGTTCAGGTAAATTAACGACAACCATTACTGGTGGCGGCGGCCCCGGTGTGCCTTACCCAACAATTTATAGAGATACCTTACTAAAATATGGCGTGACAGATTTATGTGGGGGAAATGTTACTGCACGAGTTACTAGAGTCTTCTACGAACACATGATGGACGATATTTCTATTTGTACCAATGGAATGTCAGAAACCTCTTGTTCTGTTGAGGTTAATTTTGATGATCAATCTCCTCCATTTTTTGTCAATTTCCAGAACTTGGATACCGTTATGGCCTGTGATACAATGGGTTTACTTGGATCTTTGGTAACCCCAGAAGTAATAGCTAATTGTGATACTGCCATTGTTTCCTTAGACGGCGTCCAATTAATAGATAATGTCAATGCCTGTTCTACTGGAAAAGTAGCAATCAGATGGAAAGCAGTTGATTTATGTGGAAATACTAGCTTTTTAAGTGATACTATATTTATTATAAGACCGACCCAATTTTACAACCCTGGAAGAACGATTTTAAACTGTAATGAAGGACATACTTTTGAAGATGCCGAAACCCCAGGATTGATAACTGGGACAATTGAGAATGGTGTTTTAACGCCTAAAGATACCGTACATTTGAGCACTGAAGATTATATCTGCGGTTATATCTTAGTGAAAAATGACCAACAGTTCCCTTCTGATTGTGGAGAAAAATGGACTAGAAGCTGGAAAGTTTTAGATTGGTGTAATCCATCTATTGGTCCAGTACAAATTGCTACACAAGCCGTAACGATTACCGATACTATCGCTCCTACTTTTATAGATTGCCCTGATTCTAGTGCAATTGGTGGGGCAAATAATCCGCTGTTAGTTGACTTAGGACATTTTGAATGCGAAATCAATATGACGCCTGATAAATTAGTCGCACCTACCGCTACTGATAATTGTGACCCTAACCCGAGTGTAAGTATGTTTTGCGTAGAACAATTACACGAAGGTATTTGGAAAAAATTAGGCACTAACTTATCTAATTCGGGAGCTTTATTCTGCGATACATTTAGAATTGGTTGGGTCGCTGCGGATGCTTGTCACGAGCAAATCAAGCAAGATACCTGCTTTAAATACGTGATTGTTAGAGATGTCACCAAACCATCTGCAATTTGTGTGGATGCCTTGAACTTCTCTCTTGGAAGTGATTGGTCTAGAATCGTAAATGTAGACGAAATAGATGCCGGTAGTTGGGATGCTTGTGGTATCGCCAATCGAGAAATTAGTTTTGATGGGATTACTTGGGGACAAGAAGCTATTTTAGCCTGTGAAGCCATTCTTGATAACCCTAGAATACATTTGAGAATTACTGATACGAAAGGCAATCAGAATATTTGCTGGACAAGATTAAATATTAAAGATGATATTTCCCCTGCTTGTGGTAATCTACCTGATGTGGACTTATACTGTGATGAATTTAAAACGGGTGATTTAGGCACTTCTACGGATACCAATAGGAATGGCTTATTTGACGACGAGGAATACCTACCTTTAACGGGGACGCTATTGACTGAATTTAATACAACTTACGGAAACCCAATGGATATTTGTGAGGACAATATTCAATGTCATCCAATAGAAATTGAACAAGAATACCAATTGATAGAATGGCCTTGTGGCCAGACTAGAATTCAACGTAGATACCGAGCTATCGACTGGGGACCTAATGCTTCTCCTTGGGAGACTCAATTAATTGCTTTACAATATCGACCAAATTGGCAAATTACTTTGCCTGCCGATTGGACTGGTGAATGTGGAGAAGCTTTCCCCGCAGCAGCTATTGATATTCAATCAGGTGTTTGTGACCAAATCGCTTGGGAACACGAAGATAGAGTATTCATTATCGAAGATGAAGCTTGTTACAAAGTAGAGCGAACCTACCACATTATTAACTGGTGTTTATATCAGGCAGGGGATGACCCATTCCCTTTAAGTAGATTTGAAGATGAACATGGTTTTGTAGATACCACTAGAACGATTAACCATACACAGTTTCCAACGAATGGCTATCTGACTTATATTCAAGTCTTAAGAGTACATAGTTTTGATGGACCAGATATTACCATTAATGATGTTGATACTTGTTTAGCTGGCGAAGGCATGGCAGGAGAAACTGCAACCACACCTGATGGAATGTACGATTGTGATGAAATGAGAACTTTTTCTGCGGAAGCTACTTCTTGTGTAGACTTTGCTACCTTAGATTTTTGGTGGACTATCTATGAAGATGAAGTCAAGGTAGATTCTGGTAGAGGTAGCAAATTTAATTACCCCGTCTATCCAGGACCAATCTATCGAGTTCAATTTTCTGCCAACGATCCTTGTGGAAATGGATCAACGGTTAACCGAGAATATATATTTACTGATTGCAAGCGACCAACGACTTATTGTGAAGCTGGTGTCCGAGTAGAAATGGGGCAAGAAGGAAAGATTACTGTTTGGTCATCTGATATAGACTTAGGCAGTTTTGACAACTGCACCCCTAAAGCGTTACTACGTTACCGTTTGTGGAATGCTTCTTTAGGAGAACCACCAGCTACTTTAGATCAAGTATTAGCGTTGCCGCAAAATATTGATTTTGACTGTAGCAATTTTGGTACTCAGATAATTAGACTTTATGTGATTGATAGAGATGGCAATTTTGCCTTCTGTGTATCAACCATTGATGTACAAGATAATATGCGGGTTTGTCAATCACTAGAGGACCCAAATGCTTTTGTGAGTGGTCGTATCCAAACTACAGCTGATGAAATGATGAATAATGTTACCGTAATAGCGACTTCTAGCGATGGAAATAGTATTGCAACTGTCACCGAAGACGGACTTTTCCAATTTTCGCTTCCTAAAAACGATTCTTACACCTTAACACCTGAATTGGATACCGATCCACTAAATGGTGTTACAACCTTTGACCTTGTCTTAATCTCTAAACATATATTAGGCCTTCAATCATTTAATTCCCCGTACCAATATGTTGCCGCAGATGTGAACCAATCTGGCA
>CAZXYA010000657.1:0-4834 GCA_964644655.1 uncultured Saprospiraceae bacterium
CGGCAGGCAGGTATCGACAATTTGTTGGTTTTAAAACTGGCTTAAGCGCCTAATAATTATCCGTTGGGAAACTAATCCGTTGGGCAAAAAAGCACCCCCAACGGATTGATTTCCAACAGATTTCAAATGTATTATTGAAATAAATAATATCAATTTTCAATCTGACTATCTAATATAGAGCGTCAGGTAAAAAAGTGATAAAAATCCAAATTCTCTTGTAATTCAAAGTTTTATAGATTTTAAATTAAAAAATGGCAATTAAACAAAAAACAAAATCTCTTAAAGCAAAAGGGAACCAATTAGCAGATACCTTTTTTCAATTAAATGTCTTAAATGGCAAGGAACTATTAGATAATAAATTTCCTAGTTTTGCTAAAAAGACACAAGATTTAGGTTATCAGACATTACAGTCAAAACCTATCGAGATTTTCCAGATTAATATCGGCAAGCTATGCAACCAGACTTGTGCGCATTGTCATGTGGATGCAGGACCTGACCGAAAAGAGGAGAATATGAGTAGAGAAAATTTGGAAATTTGTTTGGAGATTATCAAAAAAACGCCATCCATTCATACCGTAGATATTACAGGTGGTGCGCCAGAGATGAATCCTCATTTTCGTTGGTTTGTCGCGGCAGTTAGTGAATTGGGAAAACAAGTTATTGACCGTTGTAATTTAACCATTATAATGGCCAATAAAAAATACCATGATTTACCTGAGTTTTTCAAAAAACATAAGGTACATGTTATTTCTTCTCTACCTTATTTTTCTAAGAAAAGAACAGATAGTCAAAGAGGAGATGGTGTTTTTGAAGATTCTATCGAGGCATTAAAACGATTAAATGCCGTTGGATATGGTGTAGAAGGTAGTGGCCTAATCCTAGATTTGGTGTATAATCCTGCTGGTGCATTTTTACCCGGTTCGCAGATGACTTTAGAAGCAGAATTTAAACGACAATTAAAACGAAAGTTTGATATAAGATTCAATTCTCTTTTTGCTATTACCAATTTACCTATTGCTCGCTTTCTAGATTATTTGCTAGAATCAGGCAATTATGTGGAATACATGCAAAAATTAGTAGATGCTTTTAATCCAGCAACGGTGGAAGGATTAATGTGTCGCAATACCATTTCTGTAAGTTGGGATGGGTATTTATACGATTGTGATTTTAATCAGATGTTAGATTTAAAGGTTGCTAGTCCTAAAACGACCCATATCAGTACTTTCAAAGAAGAACTATTAATGCAAAGAGGGATTGTCTTGAATCAACATTGTTATGGCTGTACTGCTGGTGCAGGTTCTAGTTGTGGAGGTGAAATAGCAGCCTAAGCATTTAAAAGCGCTTCCAGAAATTTGAAATTCTAGAAGCGCTTAACCTTTATGACCAAACCGCTATTGAATAAAATAAACCGCTGCTATTTTCCCATCTTTTATTTTATAAATAGCAACCGCATTAAAGGTAGGTTTATCTTTACTAACAGTTACCAGCTCGTGATCAATTACGGTATTCCCTTCTACAATTCGATTGACTAATTCACAATGCAAATCAGGGGTTTGCTCTATAAATTGATAGTTTTTCCGCATCATTTCCTTTCCTTCAAAATTAAGTTTATTGGGAAAAGTATAAACCTTAACATCTTCTGCATAAGGTGCTAAAAAGGCTTCCAAATCATGTCCATTATAGGCATTTAGTTGTTTTTGAGCCAATTGTTCAGGACTGTCTGGAGTAAGTTCTTTGTCAATAATGATTTCTTTATTACTCCCTAAATCTTCGTTAGTCTGAGCATAAGTAGTAAAACAAACTACAACTAAAAGAAAAGTAAATAAGCTATTTTTCATGCGAGTGATATTAACTATAAAAGAGTGAAAATAGAAAATAAAACTAAATTATGGGCTAAAAATTTGTAGAATTAATAAATAGCACGAACTTTGTATTAAATGCATTATAACAAAATTTAATTTAATCCTCTTAAGAACTTTCAGTTATGCTTTACTTCGACAAAAAACTTTTCTTCAAATATTTCAGCATGATTCTATGCGGATTGATGGTAGGCTTTACCGTTGCAATGGCATTTGGCTATGAATTGATGCCTTTTGATATTCCCGGTTCTATTCTAACCTCTGCTTTATTAGCCAATTTGGTTTTATTACTAACTAGAGGGCAGGAACAAGAAAGTTAATATTGAACTACTAACAATAAAAAGGGCTAAAGGAAGTGATTCCCTTAGCCCTTTTTTAATTAGCATCCACTATCGATCTACTAACTTCTTGGAGGAAAATTTCCTTCTAAAGCGATAATAAAATTAACCCCTAGATAAGGTTGATGATTATCTATAGTAGGACTTCCTTGAAGTACACTTATCATACGCCTCATTTTGTGGGTGGAGGAAAAGAACGAGCTAAACCTTGGTTGGAAAAATCACAAGAAAAATATGAAGCATTTATTATTGACTCTCCTATTTTACCTACTTGGGGAGCCGCTGAAAATCAGGCTTTGCTGATAATATCCGGTGGCGAAGCAAAAGAACATGCTGCTGAAAAATGATTGATATTGATTAAAAAATAAAGGTTCTTTGACAATTTTTGCATTTCTTTCGGTTGGTTGACTTCAGTCAACCCGTAATTATCTTTATATTTTATACCTTTAGGTTGACTAAAGTCAACCAACCATTTAGTTTTTGCAAAAATTGTCAAAGATCCAAAAATAAAATCCGTTAGGAAATTAATCCGTTGGGCAAAAAAAAAAATTGCCCAACGGATTAATTTCCCAACGGATGTATCTATTTAAACCTTCCAAAACCGAAGTAACAAGCCTTCAATCCCCAAAAAGACCAAAACCGCAATCACCGCCCATCGCCAAAGCGGGATTCCTTGGTTACGCTCACCTATCAATTGCTCATAATCTGTATCTGTATTAGCCGTTAAAACCGTAACATTTGGTCCAATCTCTGTTGCCAAATCCGCCTCATTCCAATAAGCCAATTGAGATTCTTTTCTATCATAGTTAAAGGCGTATTTAGCTTTAGTTACTCCTTCTTCCAAGAATAAGTCGTAATACCCCGAAGTTTTTACTTGGTCATATACGCCTAAAATAATTTTAGATCCAATCTTCGTTTGTTCGGGAATAAATTCTTCGGCAGTTCCTTTTAATTTATAAACTGTTTCATTGCCTGTCAACTGCTGATTATCTGCTTCTAAGAAATCATCTTTACCAATGGTGTACGCAATCCGTTGAGCTTTAGCAGTAGAAATTGCCATTTTATACAACATTGGAATAAAAATCTCTCCATTTTTCACCAAATTGCTATAATTTTCTTCTAAGGGGGAAGCACATAAATACAAATTACCCTTATCAAAACGATATTTACTTAAAAAAGAAGTGCCGTCTCGATAAGTCAATAGTTTTTCTTCCTTACTTCTACCAAAAGTAGTTAGTTTATAACTCACTTGGGTTACAGGTAATTTTACATTCGCCCGTCTACCTTCAAAGACATCTTTAAACACAAATTCTTCGTAATTCACTCGACCCACTTCTTTTTCTTGTTCTTCTAAGGCTACTAATTCATTCGCTTGGAAAGCATTCAAAAAGCCTTTATAAGTCGCAATATTAGCGTTTCGACTAGGGAAGACTAATAAATTACCTCCATTCTTAGTGTATTGATTTAATTCAAAGGCCAAACCTGATGAAATCGAATTCAACTCATTTAGCACAATCATTTGATAATTAGCAAATTGAGAATAATCTAAACGCTGACTGCCTTTATTATCTATCGAAAAATAAGGCACACCTGTAAAAGCAGCGTTTAAATATTTATTGGCTTGTACTTCATTAATAGACAATACTTTAATGACTTCAGCTACATTAAAAGAGAAAAAATAATGGTCATCAAATTGAACAGGATAATCCGTCACCGCTATTTTAGCTTCGTGCCAGCCTGTTCGCTGAATCGTTAAAGCAACCGTATCAATCACATAAGAATTAGCAGGAATAGATAAAGTTCCAACCGGTTTTTCTTGTCCATCATATTGCAAAGACAAGCGTAAATTATCTGCTGGTTCGTCGCTATGATTCCGTACTCGAATCACTAATTTATTGGTCTGATTTACCATTTGCACAGGGGCATCAAACCAACAAGAATCTACACTAATATTTTTCTCTTGTACAGATTGTAAAGGCACTAAATTTACTTCTCCTATAGTATCAGCATAGTTCTGAATATCCGTAATATTTTTCTGAAAATCTGAAATTAAATAATGTATGTTATTAGCTGCATCAGGTGCGTTTAATACCTGTTTTTGGCGAGCCAATACATTACTTAAAGCTCTAACAGATGGGCTAGTTTTTATTTCATCTACCAATGCCAAAGCATCTTCCTTGCTGACCATTCGTTGGTGTCTGCCTTCAAAATCGTTGGTCAATACCTGAAATTCATCTTCATCATTATGCGCACTAATAATCTCTCTAGCTCTCTGTTTTCCTTTTTCGACCAATGGCACATCTTCGCTTAAAGCATTCATACTAAAAGAATTATCCACAAATAAGCTTACCGATTTCCTACCTTTTTTCACCTCGGTATCCACAGGAATAAAAGGCTGGGCAAAAGCAAAAACCAAAGCTGCCATTGCCAATAAACGCATCAATAAAGTCAATAAGTTTTTCAGGCGAGAACGAGCACTCGTTTCTTCTTTAACTTCTTTTAAGAATTTGACATTCGTAAAATAGACTTTCTTAAATCGGCGAAAGTAGAATAGATGAATGATAATCGGTATAGCCAATGCCAATAAAGCCCAGAGAAATGTTGGATATAAAAATTGCATATTTTTTTGAGAAGTCA
>CAZXYA010000658.1:0-4832 GCA_964644655.1 uncultured Saprospiraceae bacterium
ATCAAAATCAATTTTATCTAAACTTTCTAATAACTGGAAACCATCGCCCAAAGGCATCGCAATATCCAGAAAAACTAAATCGGGTTGTTGTGCTTTAATCACATCTAAAGCAGAAATTGCAGAATCCGCTTCACCGACAATCTTGACTTCTTGGCAATAACTTCCTAAAGCCAAACGTAAATTCTCTCGATTATTGGCTTCATCATCGACTATAATGGCATTGATTTGGGTCATTGTTCTATTGGTATGATAAGGTTTACGATAGTGCCTGTTGCAGGCGGAGTTAATTTACTTCGGTCTTGCATGGTCAAAAAAGTGGATTCGGGTTGGTTTAAGAGCAATCCTAATCGTTGTCGAATCAATACCATCCCAAAACTTTTTTGATGAGCTTTATGTCTTTGCTTTTGTCCTTGCGCTTTTTGAATACCAATTCCATTATCTATAATTTCACAAGCTAATCCTTTGGGATGTGGTTTTATATTTATCCATAAATTTCGTTCCCCTTGCTGCGGCATTAAACCGTGTAAAATAGCATTTTCTACCAAAGGCTGTATTAACATGCCCGGAATATAGGTATTAAAACCATCAATATCGGCTGCAATATTCAATTTATAGTCAAAAGGTGTTCGCAAAGCCTCTAAACTGCAATATTGTTTTATTGCTGCCATTTCTTCTTCCAAGGTAATAAATTCTTGCTCTGAATTGCGCAAGATTTTACGAACTAAACCTGCAAATTGTGTTAAATAGCGGTCGGCGGCTACCTCTTCTTTTTTTCGAATCAAATTTTGAATGGAGCTTAAGGCATTGAATAGAAAGTGAGGATTCATTTGGGCACGGATGCCTTTGAGTTCTAATTCTACTAATTGGCGTTTTTGTTGTTCTTTTTTGGCTAGGGTTCTTTTTCTTTGGGCGTAGACTCCGCCTAATAACAATAATAGGAAGGCTGAAATTCCTAAATTTCGCCAGAAGATGGGCGTAGGTTGCCAAGTTTCTTTTTCTAAAGGTAAGTCTGCGACGGAAGATTTCAGATGATTAAAAGTACCAGTAAAGAGTGGATTGGATAATACTTTACCATTTGGGTCAATGATAAAATAGTTATTTGCATTATTATTAATAGCATAACTATCCCTTAAAATTTGCATTTCCTCATGCGGCAAATAAATAATGTTTGTACTGTTTCTTTTGACTGGAATTCCTGATTGACGAGCAACTATACTTAAGGCATCAATAGGTTTATTTGTAATGGTTTTAATTTCCTCAATATCTTCTAAAGCGATAGGTAGATTTTGTTCGAGTCCAATGTGCAATAATAAATATTTACCTGCGAAATCATTTATAGATTGTTTTTGTCCATCTAGCATCGGATATTTCCAAAAAGGGGCTTGTTTACCTAATGGTAAAATTCTAATAGCATTATCCGAAAGTAAGTCTTTAGATTTTTTTGGGGCTAAATAATCTATTAATGTTTGTTGATGTGCGGTTTGACTGCACGCAGCTTCAAAGTTTTTGTAAAAATGTTGAAAAGCAGTGGTTGAACTTTTTTCTCGATTAAAAAATAATAGTAGCTGCCCATATCTAAAGGCATTATCAGGTGTCAATAGTTGTTTCTCGAATTCAAAGGTTTGTAAACTTCGGAATGGAAATCGCTGATTAAGAAATACACCTTTAAGAATAGTTTTTTGAAATTCTAAATACATTCCTGGTTTAAAATCAAATTCTTTATTGGAAGGCAGTCGATATAATAGCCTACTTGACTTTTGACAATGGGCAATATAGGAAGGTAGCAAATGAATATTGGGTCTTCTTTTGAAAAAGGAAGCATTGTACCAAAGCCTATTAGCATTAGAAAATCGAATGGTTCTATCTAAAAAACTATAAAAGTTAGGAGAAACTTTGTTTTTTTGATGTATCAAATAGTCTAATTCTTTAACTTCTTTCTGTTGCATTTCCCTCAAATATTCAGTCTGGGACTTTTTTTGGATGGAACGATCTGGTGTAATCATCATTATGGTATCTCCACGAATATGGTGATAAAAATCTAATAGCACTTGGTTATTGACCGCATTACTTCCTGAGAATTTTGTTCTTCGATAGATGCCATTTCCATCAATTTCAAGATGAATGCTATCGCTCGGTTCCACATAAATAGGCATTGGGAAAAAAGAGAGTTGAAGCGTAGGATTACTAGGAGTTTTTAAGAAAAATTCGAAAATGAAGTGACCTGTTGAATCTAGCTCTATTTCATTCCCGCCCCAAGGTCTTTTCACCCAACTTTCATGATTACTATAATTTAAACCTACTTTATTAGAAATAGGATTTTTGATAACTCCAGTAATAACTGTTTTCTTGGGCGGCAAATTAGGTTGATAATAATGTTGGGATAATTTATCAACTTGTTGATATTGAATGGTCTTTTGATAGTTTACTTTTTTAGTAAAAGAAGCGGATAAAAAGTCGACTAGGAATGCTTCCAAATGGTAGGCATTAAAATATACTGGTGTTTTCTTTAAAGCCTCCTCAACTGAATTAAACCATTCTTTATTAATAATGCCTTTATTTACGTCAAATATTAGAGGGGTCTTGTTCAGGTTTTTATAAAAATCAGGCATAAGGGTCCCTGTCTCAAAATGGTATCGAGTATCTTCAATAACGGGATAAACTAATGCTTCATCAGGCAAACCTCTTGCGTAAAGTCCTTTGCTAAAATCTATTGGAACTCGTTTAGGATATTGTAAAGTAAAGATATAGGCTACCCAAATTTTGATTTGATTTTCAGATAGTGCTTCTATTTTTAGCCTAGCATGCATCTCCCCTTCTCCATCTTGCAATTGGTCAGGAAAAAGAGGATAATCCCCTGCGACTGAGCCGCTATCAGATAAATATTGCTGATGTACCCAATCAATTTCAATGATTTCCCCTGCTTTTAAATAATCAATAGCTGTTTTATTTTGTTGGGCAAAAAGCGGTAAGGCTAATAATAGAAAAACAAGATAAATACCTCCTTTTTTCATAATCAATTGGATTTAGATAGAGTTGACTAGTAATATAGGAAATTTGAGGGGAAAAGCATCAACTACTAGAACAGTAGCTGATGCATTGTAGTTATTTGATAGTTTATTGACCATTAAATAATTCGGCTAATTTTTCTTCTAATGCTTCTCCTCGCAAATCTTTAGCGATTATCTCCCCTTCAGGATTTAGTAAATAATTATCTGGAATACCGACAACATTATAGGTCACAGGAACAGTACCAAAGTTGCCTTTTAAATCAGAAACAGTCGTCCAAATCATTTGGTCTTTAGCTACCGTTGTTTCCCAGTGTTTTTTATTTTTGTCTAACCAGACACTAAAAATTTCAAAGCCATTATCTTTATATTTTTGATAGGCTTTTAAGAGGTTAGGGTTTTCCATTCGGCAAGGTCCGCAGCCACTAGCACCAAATTCTAGTAAAACATATTTTCCATTAAAATTAGAAAGTGCTACTGATTCTCCCATTAGATTAGGCAATTCAAAATTAGGTGCCCTATCTCCAATAGCTAGTTTTACTGATTTATCCAGCCACGTTTTAATAGATTTTCCTTCTTCTGTTTGTTTGAAGTCCGCAGACAAGGCATTATAAAGTGCACTTATTTCAGCCTTTGGTAATTTATTTTTGAGATAGGTTAAGTGTTTTAAACTAATCAAATAATCAGGATGAGCTTTGATAAATTGATGAGTGATAGCATCGTCTTTTTGATAATATTCCGCTTGTTTGGCTATTAAAGAATCTCGTTTTTCAGTATCCGATTCAGGCACTTGGTGAATCAGGGCATTAGTTGCCATAGCTTTATTACGCCAAGTTTTAGTCAGATTAAATAATTCATCAGCTTGCCTTTGCAATTCAGAGCCACTAACTTTTGCATTAAATAAATCAGATTCACGAGCATCCAAAGTCATTGCTACATTTTCTACAAATAAGCTTTTATAATCAAATTTCCCATTGTATTCTGCGATTAACCAATATTCTTTATAAGGGTGTGCGTCTCCTTTAAAAACAAATTGATTATTGATACTAGTAACGGAATCAATACGAAGATTGGTCTTACCGTCCATCAAATAAATCATAGTATTATCAGGTATATTATTGGTCAATCCAGTTAATGTAAAATGGTCTTGTTGTGCTATTAAAAGGATAGTTAATTGGAAGAATAAAACGAAACTTACGATTAGCTTTTTCATGATTGCGATTTTTGAAGTGATTAAATAAATAACACCTCAAAGATGCAATGGAATCAACCTTTATAAAATAGCGAATGAACCGTTGGTAGGTTTGATTGAACAATTGGTAAGGATTAGTTTTCGGGAGTTTCTTCTTTTTTTCAGTGATGACTATTTGTAGAAAATGGTTCTATTAAAAGGTCTATATTTTGTGACTATAATCACGCCGACCTAAAGGTCGCCGAACAGGACAGGCTAAAGCATGTACTACCAGCATATACTACCTATTAACGCAATTTCAATAGTTTTCCTACTGCTTCTGAGTAGGTACTCCCTGTAGAAATCGACGTTTTCTTAGTATCGTTTAAAGTCAATACATACTTCCCTTTAAAGTACTTCTGAATACTGCCGATACTTCCTTTGTGGATAATATACCATTTTATCACCGTGAAATATTGGCGCTATTCAATAATAAATCACTTATTTTTTATCTCACCTCTACGGGGATACAAATTTGAATAGTACACTCCTAGCCAAGCAGATAATCTTCTCCTTCGTTGATTTGTCTTGTCTTAAAAAGGTAGGGTGCGACAGTGTGTCGCTTTATCAAACTGTCAGCCATTAATTAAGTGTTG
>CAZXYA010000659.1:0-4827 GCA_964644655.1 uncultured Saprospiraceae bacterium
TACGACGACAGCAAAAAAGGAGAAAAAGTTCGTAAAAAAATAGGAGATAGGATTTTAAAGCTTGGTAATTTAGAAAATGAAGCCATTGGTATTGAGGCAGGCTATCGCTATGCGCAATCCCCCACAATTTGCTATGATGCAACAAGTATTCCTCCACCTTTTGAAAAGAATAAATTGCAACCTAGTACTTATCCTGGTTTACGAATACCTGCGATTTGGTTAAAAGATGGTCAAGCCATTCCCGATTTATTGAGTGACCAATTTACATTAATTCGCTTTGCCGATATAGATGTTTCTGCTTTTGAACAAGCCGCTAAAAAACGAAAATTCCCCCTAACAATTTTGGATATTCGAGAGGACCATGCAGCTACTATTTATGAGAAAAATTTGATTCTGGTTCGTCCTGACCAGCATGTTGCTTGGCGAGGAAACCGTATGCCAGAAGATGCTTTAACAATTATTGATAAAGTTAGGGGGGCATAAAATATGCTTGAATTATATGACAATCGTTTGTGAACCGCGAGCGGATGGGAGGCATTTACATACTTTTGATTATCAATGAGTTAAATCCTGTTAATTATTGACCGCAAAAAGATAGCAAGGTGCAGCGCACCGCCTACATTTGTATCATCCCGAAGGGTCGGGACAGGTTTGGTACTGGAAATAAACCCTAAGGTGCAGCGCACCGACCACATTTTACACTTTTTTACAAAGGAGGCCGGTACGCTGTACCTTAAAAAAGTAGCTAAAAACTAGATACAAAGGTGGTCGCTGCGATGCACAATCAAATTCCAGAATACTGGTTAAATTTGGTTTTAATAGAAAAAAATTCCGATTGGAATGAAGAAGGATGGACCATTCCAGCCGATAAAAAAATAGTGGTCAAACAGTTTAGAAATAATTCTAAATTGCTCAATGAAATTTTGGATGACCTACTAAAAAGTCCAGAAGCTTGCTATAAATGGGGCTTAATTATTCATGACCCACTACCCTATTGGACGGAAAAAAGCATCACTTTATTAGGCGATGCCGCTCACCCAATGGTCCCTTTTCAAGGGCAAGGGGCGGCAATGGCAATTGAAAATGCCTATGTTTTAGCGAATTGTTTTGCCAAATATAAAACGCCCCAAGCAGTTTTTGCTCGGTATGAGATTTTACGAAAAGAAAGAGCAACCAGCGTACAAGATCGTTCTTATAAAAATGGGCTAATTTATCATGCAAGTGGTTTTAAAAAAATGATGCGTAATATGCTATTTGCCTATATCCATTATGTTAATCCAAATTTTATGGCAAAACGAATGAGTTGGCTGGTGGACCATGATGCGACGGTGGAAAGTTGATAAAATTAGGATGGATGATGTAAAATTTCTGATTTTCGGGGAATTTCATCTCTTATTCTAAACAACCTATCTTATAACGTAGCAAGTGGGACGTTCTTACAAAATTATTTGATGTTTTTAGGCATTTTTAACACAAAGTCTAAGGTAATTTGTTCTTTGATAAATTATGTAGTTATATACTCTATACCTTAAAATATATCGCCCGAAACGTTGAGATTTTAAAATGATAATTATCTTTACAATATGGATAAACTTGTCAAAAAACGAATATAAGTACTTGTCTAAAATGAATTTCATCAATTGTTAGTATCACTAAATCATTCACTTTTTTATAAAACAACTATGAAAAAATACTGCTTTTCTTTATTAATTTGCTTTGCTTTAGTCAATAATATAGTAGCGCAAGACCTTGCGCCTTTATTTGAAAGATTAGACCCTAGCGTAATAACTATTCAAACGATTCAAGTCAAAATTTCAGACGGGAATGCAACGCCGTCCAATGCCTTGGGGTCCGGGGTAATTATTGACAAATCAGGTTTAATTTTAACGGCTGCTCACGTAGTGGAAACCGCTAATGCCATCGGCGTAAAACTAGGAAACGACCAAATTGTAGAGGCTGAAATTGTAAAAAGTATTCCAACGGCAGATGTGGCTTTATTAAAACTCAAAGAAGTACCTCCGAACTTAAAAGTAGCAACTTTGGGAAATTCCGATGACTTGCAAGTAGGGAATCAAGTAATTACGATAGGTAGCCCTTTTGGCGTTGAACATTCTTTGTCCGTAGGCTATGTAAGTGGAAAAATGCAAAAAGGCGTATTGGCTGGTGGAGAAATGGTGGGCTATGTCCAAACAGATGCTGCTATTAACCAAGGTAACTCTGGAGGCCCAATGTTTAACCTAAAAGGAGAAGTTGTTGGCATTGTTAGTTTTATTTTATCACAAGGTGGTGGTTTTGATGGAATTGGTTTTGCCATTGATATTAATACGACTAGAAAAGTATTACTAGAAAATAAAGACCACTTTTGGACAGGCTTTGACGGCATATTTTTAGGAGACGATTTGTCTAAAATATTAAATGTACCACAATCGAATGGTGTCCTCATTCAACGGGTGACGACTAATTCTTTTGCCGACCAATTGGGCCTAAATGGTGGTTTCTTTCAAGCAGAAATATTGGGTCAAAAACTTTGGTTAGGAGGCGACATTATTTTGTCTATGCAAGGTACAACTTGTGCCAATCCGCATAATTTGGATAATATAAAACATGCCATTGAACACTTAAAAGAGGGAGAACAGGTGTCGATGAAGATATTGCGACATGGGAAGATTTTAGAATTAAATCGGTCTATTGTTACACCTGAATAGTTAAAATAGTTGGATGGTTAAAAGTCTTTGATGGTTGTAATATTGAACAGTTTTCAATGTTTTATTACTTTAAAATTTGTTTTAGGAGGGAAAAACTATTTGAGTTGATATAGTATTGAGGGAGTTTATTTGAAGCTACTATCAAAAGGACAAAGTTATAGTTTGGACAACACAAAGTCAATTTTTTTGATAAGGAGTGAAAAATACGGTATATATAAAAACATTTTTGTCTTTTATAAAGATATTTTCACCTGAAACAGTATAGAGTATGTTTATTAGTGGACATTTTCTAGGACACAGAGCGCACAGAGAAGACACAAAGTACACAGAGTTCTGATTGTCAAAGACTTGAAACTTTGTGACCTCCGTGTCTTCTTCGTGTACTCTGTGTCCAAAAGCATTTTGTCCACTATTAAGACTCTAATGATATGATAAATTGGCATTACAGATTGATTAATCAATTATTTTTAATAAATGAATAAATTTTACCTCATTTCTGTATTACTATACTGTTTATGCTTACAACAGGTAATGCTTGCACAAGCATTAGATACTTTGCCTTCCCCAAATATCGTCCTAATAGTAGTCGATGATATGGGCTGGAAAGATGTCGGTTATCATGGTAGCGAAATCAAAACGCCTACGATGGATAGACTAGCAAAGGAAGGCGTAGAATTAAATCGCTTTTATGTGCATCCGACTTGTTCCCCTACTCGAAGTTCCTTGATGACTGGAAAAGCAGCTTTGCGCTTAGGTTTTCTAAACCCTTTAGGTAAAAATTATAAAAAAGGCTTGCCCTTATCCGAAAAAATAATGCCTCAATATTTTAAAGAACATGGTTATCAAACCAATTTAGTGGGCAAATGGCATTTAGGTCGATTCACCAAAGACTATTGGCCGCAAAATCGAGGATTTGACCATTTTTATGGTTATTTAACAGGTGGAATCGGGCATTATGACCATGTACATGGAGGTGGTTATGACTGGCAACGCAATGGACAAACAATCCGAGAAGAAGGTTATTCCACGCATTTATTGACAGCCGAAGCCGTTAAAATAATCAAAGAAAAGCCAATTAATCAACCACTATTTTTAGAGATATGTTATGCCGCTCCACATATGCCGAATGAAGCACCTCCTGCCACAATAGCTGAATATCAAAGTTTACCCGATAGCAATCGACAACTACATGCTGCGATGGTAACAGAAGTAGATAAAGGCATCCAGCAAATTTATGAAGCCTTAGCACAAGACAGCTTATTAGACAATACTATTATTTGGTTTACAAGTGATAATGGCGGACTAAATACGACTGCTGTCGCAAAAGAAGTCAAAGCAGTTATAGAAAAAATGGTGAATATTTTTGGTACACCTTTACCCATTGAATTTTTAGAATTTTTTAGAGATAATATATTCAATGGTGCAGCAGATAACAGCCCATTAAGAGCTGGAAAAGGTTCAGTTTATGAAGGTGGCGTAAGAGTACCTGCCTTTATTTATGCCCCTAATCGCTTGCAGCCACAAAAAATAGATAGTCGGCTTACCATTAATGATGTTTTACCCACTTTAGCAGGTGCAGTTGGTTTTAACAACTTTCATCCAACCAATTTAGATGGAGCCAATCAATGGGATTTTCTAACTGGTCAAACCAATGATGCCATCAAAACGAGTTACATCATTCACGGTACCACTATAGAAGCTTATTATAAGGATAATTGGAAATTAGTCGTTTCTTCAGAAGGAGCCCATGAATTATACCATGTAGGGGATGACCCCACGGAAAGTAAAAATGTAATTGCTGAAAATGCTTCGATAGCCGATGACCTATTTAAAGCATATGAGGCCTTTCCTCGTGGAGAGGTGGTCGATGACCCAATGTGGCAAACATTTATGGATATGGACAAATTTGGTGGAGAAGAAGATAGACAACCTTATGGTGGGTTAGAAGGGGTCAATGCAGGGCCTTTGCATCCTATTTATTATATTGTTCCTTTGTTTTTTCTATCCATTATTGGATTGATATGGTGGAAAAGGAAACGAAAATTGAGTTATTAAGAAATAAAATTGTAACTGATGTTACGCACAAGCACCAAAGGTGCGACAGATATTAACATAGGGCGAA
>CAZXYA010000660.1:0-4819 GCA_964644655.1 uncultured Saprospiraceae bacterium
TAGCAGATAGTCAAGCACTTTATTTATTACAAAGGAAAGTTATTCTCTTCTTTTTCACATTTGTTAAGTAACTTGTTAAGATTAAATTTTAATAACTTTTAATGTGATTGTTTGTTTGTGTGACGGCTGAAGAAGCTTTGAGAATTTTGGTTAATACAAATCCTCATTCACCCGCTGATTATCGAGTCAACGGTGTGGTGCGAAATATTCCTGAATTTTATGAAGCGTTTGGGGTGCAGGAAGGCGAAGATTTGTATTTGGCTGCGGAGGAACGGGTTAAGATTTGGTAGCTAATTTGGGAACGGTTGTTTTTTATTAAACCGTTGGCGAGTTATTTTTTCCAACGGATTAATAAAAGACAACCGTTCATAAGTTTAATTCAGGTCAAAAATGGTAATTAAGTGATAACCCTTCTGAAGGTAAGAGAAATACGAGTAGCACGTAAACATTTTTGCCCATTAATAATATCTGATTTTCTAGCAACTATACCATGCTTCCAATTATATCTCGCTTCGTCTTTTAAAATTACTAAACTTTTAGGCATTAAGACTTGCTCTTTTTTAGTTTTAGGATTTTCAACATTTGTAAAATTCATTATACAAGCAGAACCTAAACTCATAGAAATAACTGTATCTTCAAAACAGGGTTCACAATCTACATGACTAGCAATTCCCTGACCTGGTTGGTATTCATTAATAATTACTTGGTCAGGTATCTTATCAAATAGTTTTTCTTCGTAAAATTTTTCTGCAAAGAATTGACAAAATTTAGGTAATTTTCCTAAATACATTTCTGTATCTATTTTTCTGCTTTTGTAGTCATAGATATACCCGTAATGTTGAACTCTACGCTTTAAATCAGTCCTCCAAGGAGCATCATTAATAACTTCCAGTAAACGATTGTGTAGTTTATCATTTATATAATCGGGAATATATTGTAAACCATTGATAATTGGTTTGGTCTGTAATTCAGCAGCATTAAAAGCTAATTTTAGGTCATTCATAACTAATGATTTGTTAGGATTTCAAAATAGACCGTTTCTTTTTTGGGTTCATAATGGCTATTGGGATAATTATTATAATAAACTATTTCATTAAATTGCATTGATTTTTTTAGAAATTTAAGTTTTTCTTTAAACGAAAAAAATTTAGAATTTCTTGTTGGGTTAACAGGGTTTTGAAAGAAAAAGATAGTTTCATTGTTGGGAAATTTACGATTTAGCTTATTGATAAACTTTGCCAAATCATTCTCGTCTAAAGATGAACTAGCGAAAAGATACGATGCATTTATGACAATTTTGGTTTTATTTTGTATTATTTGATTGCATATATTATTAAAAACACCATTCCAGTTATCTGAAAACGTCCATGAACATTGGTTAGAAAACAAATCTATCTCAGAAAAATCCTTTGCTTTTTTCAACATACTTTTAGCTATATCAATTCCAAAATAATTCATTGATAACTTTTGCGAGGTTTTGATATGGAAATATTCCCCAAGTGCCAATCCCGAAGTTAAAGGACCACATCCCAAATCAATAAATACAATAGGTTCTTTAAGAGAAATTCTTTTAAAGAGCGTATCAATTTTATTAAAGAAATGTAGTGTAGAAAAATAGTGCTTTCGCATATTAAAGTAACAATATAACAAAACAATATTGTCTGTCGTTAATGATTTATATTTATTCCTAAAGTCAGCCGTACCACATTGAATAATATCATACCTAATTTCACTACTGTCAAAACCTAATAATTTACCTTTAATTGATTTTGGATGTTGTTGAACTTTGTTTACAATCATATTTCTAAAAAAAGTATGCATTCTCAAACTTGGCTCATAGACTTTGCGAATAGGAGATTTTAATTTGAGTTCTTCAAATGTTATTCCCTCTAGGACTCTTTTAACTAAATAATGGTTTAAAAATTTGTGACTGTCTTTATGCTTTTGTAAAAGAAATAATTCTTTGAATTTATTAGCAATATCCTTTTTGTTCTTTTTGTCATAGAACAGTTTTCCTTCTTGATAAAATTTAATGGCAGCCGTTGCTACTTCATAAGAATAGTCTTCTCCTTCTGCATCTTGTGCTTTACCAAGCCATTTCATCACCCTAGGAAAAGATTTTCCAAAATAAGTATTCATATTAGTTCTCCCTTCCCAATAAGCACTCAATGCTTTCAAGCGATATCTAATACTAGACTTAGTTGGAAGAAGACTTGCGATATCTGCTATAATCGCTTGAGCATAAATATTTTCATATACTTTGGCAAGTAAAATAATAAATCCTAGTATTTTTTCGGTCGGCTCAGATGTTTCATTTTTTAATGTAATAATGGCAGGTGTATTTACAAAATTATAATAAAAATCTTCTAGGTCTTTTTCTATTGGAACACAATCAGTTTCTGAAAGATTCAGAAAAAAAAGTTGTAAAGTGGCAAAATTATTAAGTATGTACTCATTTAAGAAATGTACAGATTTACCGTGTTTTTCTATTTCATTTTCAATGGAAGATAGTGTCATTTTTTACTGGTGATTTCTTCTAAAATAGCTTTTATTTTTTGTAATTGATTTAAATTAGCTGATAGAATAGCTTTATCAAATAATTCAATGACAACCTTTTTGAAAGATGATAATTGTAGTTTATTTTGATTACTATATGAAACTATTTTTTCACCAAACTGCATTGTTTTTTTAATTTGATATCCATCTTGTAATTCTAAGTTAGATATTTTCACAGGATTATCCAATGAATTTTCTAAGTAATTATAATTTGATAGGTTGGTTTTTCCATTGAAACAAAATTGGTAAACTGTTTCAATAATTTTTTTGTCTAAACTTGTCTCCAACTTAAATTTAATATTATTATGATTTGCTGCTAATTGGTTAAAAAAGGCATCGTTCAAATTAATAGTGATACGCTTTGGTAATTTAGCATAACCATGATAAAAACCAAGTATAGCTAATACTATTTCGGCAAATTCTGGATTAATGTCAGTTACTATATTTAATGGTACTTGAGGGATAGAATTTTCTTTTCGGTAGTTATAAATTGCTGCCAAAATATAATATTCCCACCATTTATTCTTATCTAATTTAGATAATGCCTCTTTTTTATAGTCTCGAAAAACAACTTGATGAAATATTCTTTGAATATCTACGGGTGCATCTATCAACAATATTTTTACCCAGTCTCGGTTAATTTCTTTTCCTTCTTTAATGTCATTTATAATTAAATCAATTAATTCACTTTGATTCGGAGACAAGAAGAATTTTTTCCAAAAATTCTCTTTAGCAGTATTGTGTGCAATAAACTGTTTATTAATTGGACTTAAAACGCTAAAAAAACTTTTTGAATAGGGAGAAGAAAACTTTTCTTGGTCTGCAAAATATAGACTACAGCACTTCATATACGCTAGCATTCCCAAAATTCTATTATAAAAAGTCTTAGAATTTTTCAACGATTCAACGGCATATATAACTGATGGTTCTTTTATTAAATGAATTTCAGTGTCGTAATTATTCTCTGTAAGGTTTACTATTGGCTCAAAGAGAAAATCTGGAATATGTGTATCTGGAAACGTTCTAAGTTCTTCCCTTACTGCTGAAATGGTACTTGGACTGGCGTGTATTCTTACCACTCTTGAGATTGGTAAAGCTCCTTCAAAATAAGAGTTTTCTTTTAATGCCTTTAACTCTTCTATTGTCAGTATCAATTCAAACACAACTTCATTTACTTGAACTTTGGGTAAATTATTACTCAAGAACAAAGGAACATTTTTTTCATCTTGTGAAAAAACGTTATCTAAGAAAGCTGGAAATATTAATGCGTGAGTAAAAAAAGTAAGAAGGTTACTTTTAGTGGTTAATAAAAATTTTCTAGTGTCAGGTGAATATTGATTTTCTTTCGCAGAAGAAGATGTTTCTTCAGATGAAGGCTGCTCAAAAAGAGTTTTTTTTGCTGCATCTCCAACTCTAAGAAAGCCATTTTTCTTAGCCGATTCCTTGAAAACATACTTTTTTGTTTTTGGATTTTTAAACTTTAGCCTTTTTCCTTTCTGCTCGATAAAACCACCCTCTTTGGCTTTATCCAAATTAATCCATTCTCCAGTTTTGGGATGCTTGTATTGTAAATTTTGCATAGTTTTCTATAATAAATTCATGTTAAAACGGTAGGTCAAAATTATCATTATTATCGGTTTCATCAATCAATTCGTAAGTTTTTCTTTTAAAAGACTTCATTATTTTAGGTATTTTATTTATACAAAGTATATAGAGTTGATTAGCAGCTCTGGTGCAGGCAACATAATAATGATTACTTTTGTCTTCTTCTGCAAGATTAAATTCAGGAAGTATTACATAATCAAATTCCATTCCTTTGGCAGAATGAAAAGTTGTAACTAAAATATTTTTTAGATTTTCATCAACAAAAGTTTTATCTACTTTATTCATTTTATTATAATACCTAGAGCATTCATTATTATACTTGTCTTTAATAAGGCTATAATAAACGTCAACTTCTCTTCCTGTGGGAAGTAATACAGCAATGTTTACACCTTGACCAGTTAAATTTTCAATGAGTCGCTTTATTTCTTGCTCATGATTTAATCTGTTCTTTAATATCCTTACATCAGGTTTTTCTCCTTTATTTCGAGTTTTAGTATCTGCAAGCATTTTCGGCATATTAGCCATAGCGTTACTAGGTACAAATTGTCTTGCAAAATTAATAGTCGAATAAGTGTTCCTATAATTATATTCTAGGGGAAATGTCTTTACATCTTCATCAAATTTAGCATACTCTTCTAATATATCTTGAATAGTATCT
>CAZXYA010000661.1:0-4817 GCA_964644655.1 uncultured Saprospiraceae bacterium
TTATTCTAGATTTAATCTCTTTTCTCTAATCTCTGCTCTCGATTCTGAATAGTTACAGTAAAATCATAACAAACCCGCAAAATGGATAAAGTCCTTAATCGACCAAAATTTCAAGAAACGCTCACAGAAATTGCTCGCCAGCAAGGCATTAGTTTAGTGCAAGTGACGGCACAAGCCAAAGAATATCTCAAGGAATTAGCCACCAAACACGAACCAATAGCGGATTTAATTGGGGTGCAATTAATGCAATATATTGTCTCTAGAGGATATGATAAAACCATAGATGTCAACCCTACTGAAATTAAGGCATTGGCAAAAGTGGTTAGGCGGCATCCTGTCGCTTTTGTGATGACGCATAAGACGTATATTGATATGTTTGTTTTGGCTTTGGTATTATTTCGACATGGCTTACCCCTACCTTACATTTTTGCAGGGATTAATATGGCCTTCTTTGGGGTTGGTAAATTTGGTCGAAGCACAGGGGCTATTTTTATCCGACGAGATATTCGAGATAACACAGTATATAAAGCGACCTTACGGCATTACATTGCCCATTTAGTAGATGAACAGGCGCATTTTATGTGGGCGATTGAAGGGACTCGTTCCCGTACGGGGAAATTGGTTTGGCCAAAGATGGGGATTTTGAAATACATTATGGAAGCAGAAAAAGAAGCCGCACATACTGTTAAATATGTGCCAGTTTCTATAGTTTATGATTTGATTCCCGATGTAGAAGATATGACAGCGGAAAGTCGAGGTAAGGAAAAGAAGGCGGAATCTTTCCAATGGTTTATTGATTATGTCCGTAAAATGGGCGATAATTTTGGTAAAATTTCTATTCGATTTGGGGAAGCTATTGATGCAAGTGGCAATCATACTGCACGAATTCCGTTGGTCAAAAGTCATCAACAAAAAGACCAAAAAGGGATTTCTTTATTTGCTTTTGAATTAGTTCATAGAATCAATCAAGTTACCCCTGTTACGACTGCTTCTTTTATTTGTATTTCGTTGTTAAGCAAATTTGCTTTATCAAAAAGGGCTATTGAAAGTGACATTGCTTCTTTAATGCAATTTATTGAAAGTAATAAACCAGAATCCTTAGTAGATAGAGGGAAACCAATTGGTGAATCTGTCCAGAAATCCTTAAATATTTTGCTTCAAGGAGGCTTGATTCAGAAGCAGGGAGAAGGACCACAGGCAAAATATGCGGTAGTCAGCGAAAATTATTTGCAAGCCACTTATTATGCCAATATGGCGGTGCATCATTTGTATCATCAGGCATTTATTGAATTAGCCTTGGTCAAAATCAATTCGATAAAAACAGATAGACCCGAAGCATTTTGGACGGATATTATGTTTTTGCGAGATTTGTTTAAGTTTGAATTTTTCTATTCTCGAAAAGCCACTTTTACGGATGAAATTGAAGAAAATTTAGCCTTTTTAGACCCAAAATGGGAAAAGCGAATTAGTAGTTCTCGTTCTAAAATTTTTAATTTTTTAGAAAAGCAAAACGTATTAATAGCGCCAGTTGTATTACATAATTACATAGAAGCTTATCGGGTGGTGCTGTTTGCTTTGCAAAAATGGGATATTAATCAAAAATTTAACGAAAAGATATTTATAGAAAAATGTATTTTTTTAGGCGAAGAAATGCATTGGCAAGGAAATGTACAACGCTTGGAAGCCATTTCCAGGCCCTTCATTTTAAATGGTATTCGATTAATCAAAAATTATGATTTAATCCCTACTCAAGCCGATGATAAAAAAGAAGCTATTTGCTCCTTTTTAGACCAATTAAATGATGTGGCAAGGCGAATTCGAATTATACAGGAAATCACCTTGTCTAAACCACAAGAAAAATCATTACCCGTACCCATTGAACGAGAAATTGTCCCTGGGTCTAAGACAGATGCCTTGACCAAAGAAATTATGGATGGTCCATCAGGCGCACATATTGGGGCATTTTTTGATTTAGATCGAACCTTAATTAAAGACTTTTCTGCTAAAGAATTTTTTCAGAACCGAATTATGAGTGGTAAGATGACCACTCGAGAAATCATTGCTCAATTCTCAGGTGTCTTGGTCTATGCCACAGGTGATAGAAATTTTGCGGCAATGGCAGCAATGGGGGCGAAAGGGGTAAAAGGTGTGCCAGAGAAAGTATTTATTGAAGTTGGAGAAGAAGTATATTTAAAGCATTTAGCTGATTCTATTTATCCAGAAGCTAGAGCAATGGTAGCAGCACATATGGCTAAAGGGCATACGGTAGCGATTATTTCAGCCGCCACGCCTTATCAAGTTGATCCAATTGCGAGAGATTTGAATATCAAACATGTGATGTGTACGAGGATGGAAGTTGAAAAAGGAAAATTCACAGGAAATATTATTGAACCAGCTTGCTGGGGGGCAGGAAAAGCCCATGCGGCTAGGGAATTAGTAGACGAGTTTGGCTTACAATTATCGGAAAGTTATTTTTATACAGATAGTGCGGAGGATTTGCCTTTATTGGAAATTGTCGGGAAGCCACGTCCAATGAATCCAGATACCAAGTTATCTGCACTTGCCTTTGAAAATGATTGGCCTGTTTATCGCTTTGATGATGAACAGCGAACGACTCCAATGAATGTTGCCCGAACAGTCTTGGCAGCAGGTAGTTTATTTCCTGCAGTTTTATCTGGTCTTACCGCAGGGACATTGAGTATGAACTGGAAGGAAGGGATTAATACGATGATTGCCAATGTTGGAGATTTGGTCACAAAAGTAGCGGGGACAGAGTTAGTTATTAAAGGAAAAGAAAATTTATGGTCGCATCGGCCAGCCGTTTTTATCCTAAATCACCAAAGCACGATGGATATGTTCATTGCGGCTAAATTGATTCGGAAAGACGTTCGTGGAATCGCTAAAAAAGAGTTAAAAAATGTACCCATTTTAGGACAAATATTACAGGCTGGTGGTGCTATTTTTATTGACCGAAAAAATAAGGATAAAGCCATTGAAGCCATGAAACCAGCTATAGATGCATTAAAAGATGGAACATCTATCGTTATTTTCCCGGAAGGAACTAGAAGTAAAAGTTATACTTTAGGAAAATTTAAAAAAGGCGCTTTTCACTTGGCTATGCAGGCAGGCGTACCAATTGTGCCTATTATTATGACCAATGCCATTGATTCCATTCCAGATGGAAGTGGTGTTTTTAAACCTGCCGCAGTAGAAGTAAAAGTCTTAAAACCTATTCCAACCATTGATTGGACCAAAGAAGAATTAGATCAGAATATTATTTGGATTCGGGGGATGTATTTGCAGGAGTTGGGGCAGGTTTAAAACGATGAATAATGAACGATGAACGATGAATTCATCTACTAAGTACTTTTACCTAAATAATCGACCCTTTAACCAAACAATATTTTAAAGTGACAAAGTAGTACACCGTTCAAAAAATAAATTGTATTTTTTAAAAATCAATAAAAATTAAAATGACAATGAAAATTAAAAAATGCACGGTAAAAACTTTTAATTTTTATTTGAATTTTCATTAAAATGAAAAAACTACAAGAAACTTTCTGAACGATGTAGTAGTACAGTAAATCAAAAGTTTCTTTATATTCCGCTCGGCGGCTTCGCCGCCTCGCAAAAGGGATATTAAGGGAGAACAAAATTTGATTTTCCGTTGGAAAATCAAACTTTGTTCTCCCTTAAAAATCCCCCGCCGAGCCGCCGAAACTTGTTCCGCCGAAGGGAAACTTTAGTCGGAAGGCGGCGAGGCGAAATATCAATAAATTTTTGATAATTATGAAATTACGCATTGGTTTATTAGGCGGAGGTTCGTGGGGAACGACTGTAGCGTCTTTGTGTGCAAGAAATTCGCCGACAATTATGTGGGCAAGGAATGAACAAACTGTCAAGGATATTAACGACAATCATCGCAATGAAAAATATTTGCCTGGTGCAAAACTTACCTCCTCTTTAAAAGCCACCAATTCTATTGAAGAGGCGGTGAAAGAAGCAGATGTTTTGGTCATGGGTGTCCCTGCCCAAAGTTTTCGACATGTTTTAGAAACCGCTAAACCTCATATTCGTCCTTGGATTCCGATAATTAGTTTATCTAAAGGCTTGGAAAAAGGAAGCAAAATGCGGATGACGGAAATTATAGAATCCGTCATGCCAGGGCATCCTGCGGGTGTCTTAACTGGACCTAATTTGGCGAGGGAAATCATGGCAGGACAAGCTGCTGCTTCTGTCATTGCTATGGTCGATGATACGATTGCGATTGCCTTGCAAAAAGTGTTTAGTACAGGTCTATTTCGGGTATATACCAATGAAGATGTCGTCGGTTGTGAATTGGGAGGTGCCTTAAAAAATGTTATTGCTATTGCGGCAGGTATGGGCGATGGCGCAGGGGCTGGAGACAATACTCGATCGGCAGTTATTACTCGTGGGTTGGCAGAACTAACTCGACTGGGCGTAGCAATGGGTGGTCAACCAGCCACGTTTGCGGGCCTGGCAGGCATGGGCGATTTGGTAGCAACTTGTATTAGCCCCTTAAGTAGGAATCGGCATGTTGGCATGCAATTGGGAAAGGGAAGAAGCTTAGCCGAGATTATAGAAGAAATGTCAATGGTCGCAGAAGGTGTAAAAACCTGTGGCGTAGTGATGGAATTAGCTAAGGAATATGGTATAGAAATGCCTATTACTTCTGAGGTTTATCAGGTAATAAATTCAGGCAATACGGTCAAAGATGCTTTTAGAGGATTATTGCGGCGAGCTTCTGGTTCAGAAGCAGAACCTGGGTGAGGCAGTTAGCAGTTAGCAGTTAGCAG
>CAZXYA010000662.1:0-4804 GCA_964644655.1 uncultured Saprospiraceae bacterium
CTAACAGGCACCTTTGAAAAGCGGGTAACTGTCAGATTAAGTCTGAGCTACTACACTGCCAATCGGTGAGACATCATCTGAACGGTATGATATCTCATTAGGTATGAGTGTTTACAATAATTCGCTACGTTTTTTACTTTCCTATCGACCTGATGTTGTCTCTAAAGATGATTTGTTATTCATCGAAGAAGAAATAGCGCAGACTATACGATCATTTATTTCAACCGGTAATCTCTTATGAAGGTTGAATTACTTGAAAAATTGGTATGTCCTAAATGTTTTCATGAATTGAAACCCGACCAGAATACCGCACTGATTGATAATATAATTATTGATGGTAGTTTGATTTGTGAAAATTGTTTAGCAAGTTTCCACGTTCGTGATGGAGTGCCCATATTTTCTCCAACCACTAGTTTTGAGCCCGTTAAAAATTCTTTTGATGCTCAATGGAAACTTAAACTTAAGGGGGCTTTTGAAAGTGATAATCAGGCTTATTTACAAAACTCAGATACTTTTATAAATCGGCTCGAAGACGATATAACTCAACTAAAATCGGATGTACAATTTTTCATCGATGTTGGATGTGGGAGCTGCACCGCTATCCATGCATTAGCGCAAGCTAACCCAGATATACAATTTATTGCCGTCGATTTTGCAGCTAATTCCTTGCGAGAAATCTCAAAAAAGAGCACCCTAAATAATGTTCACTATATTTCAGCCGATTTGTCAGAGCTACCTTTTACCGATAGATCATTTGAAGTGGTTTGGTCTATAGGTGTTCTTCATCACACTCCTTCAACATCCAACTCTTTTAAATCAGTCAGCCGGTTAACAAAACCAGGTGGTGTTTTTAGAACATTTATCTATATTGAGGACAATAGTTCAGTTTGGTATTTAATTAGGGATGTTCTGTTTTTAGGAGTAGGGCATAAACTACCTTCCCCCTTGCTTTATTGGTTATGTCGAATTCTAGCCGTGGTGATGTTTTTCTGGCCCAATGCTCCTGGTTTAGATACCTTGGCTTGCACTAAAAAAGAGTATTATAAGGGGCTCGTTTTCTTTTTATACGATACGATCACCCCAGAAATTCAAAACCGACATAACCAATGCGAAGTACATTTATGGTATAAAAGTTCAGGTTATTCTATCATCAACACTAATCCTGCCGGTCACTATAGAGGGGTAAGAAAACCTGTCTAAAAAGTAGCTGGTATAGATTTTTTCAATATGGTAATGCTAATGAATACGAAAACGATTGAGGAAGCACAAAAACTTTGGACTTACATGTCATCCTTTGTAGACAGTGCTAAGGTTGATGCTATAGTCGTATGCTGCTCCTATGATTTAAGAGTTTGTGATTATGCTTGCCAGCTTCTAAAAAACGGCATATCTAATAAGTTGGTATTGAGTGGAAATACAGGTAATTGGACTCGACATATTTGGAACGAACCTGAAGCAGAGGTATTTAAAAATAGGGCCCTTGGTAAAGGGGTGCATCAAGATAAAATTATTCTTGAGAAAAACTCTACTAATTTTGGAGAAAATATTATTTTTTCAAAAAAAATATTATCGGACGTTAAAAGCGTTATGTTCGTTACAAAACCAAGTGCCTTACTCCGAGTAAAACTTACCGTTGAAGCGCAGTGGCCGGAAGTTTCTTCTTTTTTCGGTTGCCCCGACATTAAATTTCCTAATGAAATATCTAACGTAGTTGGGGTGTTAGGTGTTATAAATGAAATGGTTGGTGATATTGAGCGCATTCAAAAATATCCCGAATTTGGTTTTCAGTCTAAACACGAAATACCTGAAGATATTATGAGTTCTTGGGTCTATCTTTTAGACCAAGGTTTTACTGAACATTTATTAGACAATACTTAGCTCATTCATAATTAATTATTTTTAAATAAAAGCAGCCATATGAATATAATATTTGATTTAGGAAATGTCGTCATAGACTGGACGCCAGAGAAAATTCTTAATAACTTGGACCTTCCCGAATCAAAAAAAAAATATTATAAAACATCAATTGATCTACCACCCTGATTGGATTAGGTTAGATAATGGTCTTATCACCGAAAATAGTGTTTTTCAACGTATTTTAAACAACAATGATATTACTAAAACTGATCTAGCATACTCTTTTTCTGAAATAAAAAAATCACTAATTGATATTCCATCGACTATTTCTTTAATAGAAAAAGCACACCTATCAAATATTCCTCTTTACTGTCTTTCAAATATGTCAACTAAAACATATGAGTACATTAAGAACAGAGAATTTTTCAAATATTTTTCAGGAATTATCATATCGGGTAAAATCAAAATGATTAAACCTGATTTGGATATATTTAATTATGCTATAAAAACATACAACCTTAAACCAGAAGAAACGGTGTTTATTGATGATTGTCCCAACAATATAAATGCGGCTAAAAGTATTGGTATGAGGTGCGTTCATTTTTCTAAAACAACCGCCTGTTATAATGAAATAGAATCCGTAATAGCTACTGCTTAGAGATTATGTTTCAATATCTTCCTCACCATGAGATCCAGAAGTAATATTTTCGTAATAGTGATACTTCGATATTTTTGATAGCTTTCTCAATATCCTGAAAAGCTAACTTATTAGCTTTATCTACCTCTTTAAAATATTGACCTGTGATAGATGATATTGGTTTTCTATTACTATCAGAGCTAGCTACATTTCGTTTGGCATGTATGATTTGTAAATTGATCAGTTTTTTGATGTCTGAGAGCTTTTTCTCTACTCGATTACCTTGGTCATATGAATAATATGATTTCCTCGTATAATCGGATAAATTCTTTTGGATGTATTTATTCCTTAGACCTTCTTCAATCTCGGATAAATCGGCTAACAGTTTTTCATTATTTATAGAGCACTCAAATAGTATTGATATTTCTGTTTGATCTGGGTCTAAATCCTGAATAAAATCTGAAAGTGTTTGAAGGTTGTCATCTTCGGTATATTTAATTGTTACTTGAAGTGATATTTTTAGGCTTTCAAAATTATTGTCTTTATCAATATCGCCTCTAAGAGAAGTATTGAAGTCATTGTAAGAAAAAGTTTTTTCTTCAAAGAACTTTTCAAAGATCATTATGAGTGATGTTTTACCGGTATTATTTTTACCGACGAGTAAAGAGACCTTTTCTTCAAGATCCATCTCAACATCTTTTAACAGCCTAAAATTCTTAATTTTTAGATTTGAAATAAACATATTATTCTTCTACCAATCTACAATTTAATCCGCTTTAGGCCGTTAGCCAATGTCCACTTTGGGTCGATAAATAGACTTTATCATCGTGTCCGTACATGTCCAAATAAAATGCCAGCTGAATCCCTGAAAGACTTTTTTATGATCGCGTGTAAGATCAAGCCTAAACTATTATCAAAAACTGTGTTACATCGAAAGCAAAATGGTCAATGGCTTATACAAGTAAAGAGCCGATAGTCATCGACAATGAATTCATTATGGCTCAATGTGTTTTGCTCACCCAGAAAGAAAACAAAAGTTCCTTTTCTTCTATTTTTTTTATATTCCTCTTGGGAAGCCATCACAGAGTCAATGATGTAATCCTTCTTACTTTCACTCCACCCCTCAGCATTAATAATGATCTCGTATGTATTATGGGGTTTGTTATTTATCCAATTACCAGACAAAAGTTTTATGATAAATTTTGATCCTGCGCTCGTAGGCTTTGCAAAATTATTAAGCCTACCAACCCTTAGCTTATCTTCTTTAAATGACACTACCTCATCGGGTAGTTGCTTGATGGTCTCGTTATAATTTTCACCAGCAACACCACTTATTTTTAAGGGCATATCTCGTCTATCATAAGGAAACTTAAGAAAATGCTTCGCAATGGAGTTTATCGTTTTAACGCTGTAGTTATGTTTTCTTTCAGTATCTGATGGCCTCCCATTACTAGCCGCCGATTTTATTCGACTACCCACAGAATCAGAGTTTGTGTTATTAGCAACATCAATCAACCGCTCATTATCCAAACTTAGTACACTAGGGTGTGAAAGGGGAAAACCTTCAGGCGTAGATATTCTTTTTTTTCTGGCTTCTTTGACAAGCTTCATGTTTTGCTCAAAAAAGCACCCTTCTTCATGTCCGTCTGGCTCATCAAATCTAAAATACGGTCTCTTCTTGTTTACTTGTCTATCATAAGAGCATGGTGTCGCTTTCAATCTGCATCCAATACAGATATAACCACCTTGATCCACATCTTGAATATGCCACAGGCTTTCCGCGTCAACGTGCTCTAATGTTCCTTTATCTCTAGCGGTATCCACTATCTATCTCCTTAATCTAAGCAATACCCTTATTGGGGCGAGTGATTAATGATTTATAATAACAACATTAAAACGAAAAAAAGACTTTCGTTAAGTCTTCTTTAATTAACCAAATACTGTGGGCAGTGAACGCCACTGATTCAGCTTTTGATCAATAATCCCAGCTCATGCTTCGGCTCTCTTAACCCTTTTTCGTCTCAGACGACGGGAAATTGTTTTATCTTTTAAAATATACTCCTGAGAAATTACAGCTCGCCGAAATTCTGAGAGAAAAATATTTCTGACACTCGCATACCCTTTAATCTGAACATCAACAGCCATGTCCAAGAAGTCATCCTTCCAGCTCCCTCTATCTCCATAACCCATCAACCCCAGTTTATCAGGAGACAGATTACCTACCACACCATTCATGTAACCAAATAGTTTTAAACTGTAGAAGTTTAGACCAAATCTGCCACAGCTCTTGAAAAAGAGAGAGTTACCCGT
>CAZXYA010000663.1:0-4793 GCA_964644655.1 uncultured Saprospiraceae bacterium
GGCTGCAAGTATTGGTTAGGGCGATCGTTTGGAAACGGTTGGTTAATTTCTGGTATTGGACACTATTTTTATTTGTATTGGCTATTACAGGCTTTTTATTTTGGCAATCCTATGGACTTTCTACTAAAGGAATTGACCAAACATTTAAGCAATCGGTAAAGACTGCTGTCACTTTAGATGATAGCCAATTATTAGAACGCCACGACCTGTTTACAAATCAGATTAACAAGAAGTATGACAACCAAAATAAAACGCTGTCAGATGCTTTTATTCTCAATTCTGATGCCAAGGAAAAAGCGTATAACTCCAAAATTGATGCGGTCAATAATTTGATTAATGAGCATTCCCAAAATATGGAAAAAGGAGTTAAGTGGGCAAAAAGTCATTTCAACAAACAAACCAAAATTGCCAAGGCATTAATCACAGAAAAGGAAAGTAAATTATCTGAACTAACCACCAATCACACTACCGATTTAAAGGCGGTAGAATTTGCCAGATTAGCCGCATTGAACAAAGAAGATGCTCGACACAAAGCAGCAGTAATTAAAGCAGAGATAGCTCTAAATGATAATCACGATTCAGAAAAAGACAAAGCCCAATTTTGGGGCAACCTGTTTAGTGGATTGGTTGGACTAATGATTGTTTTAGCATTCGTTTGTATCATCGTCACCGAAATTTTTAACAGAGGGGCAGGCATTGAAATTGATTACCAAGAAGGCGAGCTTCCCCCTACTCTTTTTAAAGTATTTCTCCAAGGCTTGAATAATCGGACGTTCAATTTAACCTATAAATGGGCTGCAAAATGGTACGTCGAGAAGAAACCATTTGATTTTTTAGGGCAGGACGTAACGACCCGACGCATAGGCTTTTATAATACTTCCGACGACCCTAACGAAAATCGTATGACGGACGGACGAGACAAAAATACAAACACGACTCAAAAGCATTTTACCCGTCAATGTGAGCATTGTCAAAGTGATTTTACCCCCAATCATAAGAAGCACCGCTTTTGTGGTGACGAGTGCCGAAAAAGGGCATGGGAGGAAAAGAGCGGACGGGCTTTAAAACTAAAAGCTAAGAAGAAACAATGATTATGCTATGCTTATAGCCCTATATAGCGCCTATAGGTAGCTAGGTGTATAAATGCCCTATGACCGTTAATTAACGGTCAAATTAACAGTCAAATTAACAGTCATAGGGCAATAATTAACGGTCAAACCGAAAAAATTAACGGTCGAATTAACGGTCAAACTAAATTTAATCAACATGAATAAAAAAACTGAAATTAGAATTTGCCCATATTGCCAAAAGGAATTTGAGATTAAAACAACCAGTAGGCAGAAATACTGTAGCGGTACTTGTCGAACTTATATGTCGCAAGTGAAAGTAGGTAAAAAAAAGTCTTTGGAAGTAGTAGCAGTTAGTGGAGGGGAGACAGAGCCGACCACTATAAAAGAAAGGATACAAAAAATGATGAAAGAGAATGTAGACGGGATGGCAGAAGTTAAAGCTATCACATTGCAACTTGAAAGAACACTTGAAGATTTGGTAATGGAATATAATCGTTCTTTCTATGGTCAACGACCATTGAAACAGAAAGTTGAAAGGCTGAGTGAAGAACTAGAAATGATGGAATCATGGGGAGAATTGAATTTAAGTGAATCAGAATTAATCGAATTGAGAGAGGATAAAAACAAGCTAAGAACAGAAATAGAAGTTACTCAAAAGACGATTGAACATGAAGCCCAAAGGCTTTTGGTTTTACCTACTCTAATTAATAAAACAATTACTCAGAAATTCCGATTACAGGAAAAATCAAAAGGCTTTTTTAAAATCAATTTCACAGATGAAAAATTATTAAATATTTCAGATTACAAGGCACTAAGCGAACTAGATATTTACTATCCATTCGAGGAATTATTTGAAGAAGAGAATTGTTTAGCTGGACTATCATTAAAGGCTTTTAATAACCAACCACAACCTTTTTTAGCTAATATTTATGGAGAAAAATCAAGTGGTAAAACTAGTGTCCTCTTAACTCTTATTGGTGAACTGACAACATTATTTGAAGCTCCTGTACTTTATCTAATGGATTTTAATATCCTTATCAATGACTTTTGGGAAATAGTGGATAATAAGAACATCAAGCATAATATGGACTTTGTTCGTATAGAAAATAGAATGCAAATCACTCATTTCTTAGCCCAAAAAGAGTATGAATTTTTGGTACTAGATTTAGTTAACGCCAGCAATTTTAACTACAAATTTTTCTATAGTTTACAAAAACAATATCCAAGGCTATCTATTTTTTACACCTCTATAAAACAAATGGCATCCTTTAAAAATATGACTCATCTAACGGTAGAAGTTAGAAACGGGGTAGGCAAACCAACTAAAGGAGGGAATGAAGATAGGTATATCATTGGTTGGAATAATGCACATGCGGATGATTTCGACCCACAAGAAATGGAAGAAGAATTTACAGACCATGAAGAAACCCCAATGATTCAAAATAATCAACATCTACCGCCGCCAATGCCAATGTATCAACCAATGGATATGGAAAAGATGTTTAAAACAATGCAGGAAATGATGAAAATAATGAACCCTCCACAAGCACAAATAGCACCAGTTATTGACATCTCATCAATACAAAAAGATAAACATATAAAGCTGCTAGAACAGAAAATCGAACGAATTAAAAAAGACAAAGCAGCTAGATTTAAAGCTCTAATGAATAAACGAAAAGGGCTATAAATCCAATTATTCTATCAATCAAAAATCATACAAATGCAACGTAAAACAATTCAAGTAAAAGTATCCATCTTAGAATTTGCCATTGATTTAGAAAACAATCTAGGAGGGGCAAAAATCGGAAATACCTTCCAAGAAAACCGAGTCATTAAACAACTCAATTCATTAGATGATAACGATTTAAAGAAGTTTGCCAAAGCTTATGGTGTGTTATATGGTTCGCCTTTAATTACCGTCTTAAATACTGCCTATAAAACTGCAAAGAATCCTGACAGCTTCTATAATTCAGACATCCCCAATAAAATAGGGGAAAAGGTTATCAATAGACTTAATCAACTTGGCATTAAATAATTTTTTTCACTATAAAATACTCTTATTATGAAGCACGGAAAGCAAAAATTAACCGTGAAAGTTACAGAATTTACTGCTTTTATTCATTCAGTCGTAAAAGACCCTCAAATTGGAAACTCTAGCGATTTGTATAAACAACTAGCTACCAATGTACGGTCATTAAGCCCAGAGGACTATGATAAAGTAAATAAAGCATATCAAAGGCAGTACAAGCAGGACTTAAAAGCCATTTTTGGTTCTTTTGGTATTGGTAGTACAGAGTCTATCCCCATTATCTAAACCCAATTATTTCCTATTTCTTTTTAGCCAAACTATAAGCTGACTGGTTCGCCAGTTGGCTTATTTTGTTTATGGGTCCAGGATCCGTTAAATTTCAAAGTGACATCACTTTTTTATAAATTGCCTGGCATAATTTGGTAAAAGTGATAGCACTTTTATTTTTTGATGTCTAAAAAACTATTCCTCTTCTACACTAATTTGAATTTTATTCAAATTAGAATTTGAATAAATATCTGTTTTCTTTAAATCAGAATTATAGAAAAAAATAAATTCTCTTGTTTTACCTATAAAACGATAAGTTGAATCAGTACTTACTTTTAAGGAATCATTAAATAAAAGGTTGACTGAATATGAGCTTTTATCATCCTTTATCCTATATCCACTTTTAAGCCCATCAAAAAATATTAATATTACTGCCCAAACAGCTATTGTTAAGTAATAATTAGGTTCATGTTTAGTGCCTGATAATTTTATTTGAAAGTAAATAAATATTGTAAGTACAATAGCAAAAATAAGACTTACTTTTTCGTAACAATTTTTAGTGTGGAAACAAAGAATATTTATCAAAAAGCAGACAAAAAGAGTTACAAGGATTTCAACTATTTGGTTAGAAATTTTTGTAAAAGTTGACTTTGGTTTTGGGGTATAATTAGCATTATCAACAACTTTTTTTCTTCTGGAATCCATATAAAAGTTAAGTCCTACTCCTATTCCAAAAACCATAGTATAATATAAAATATCATCAATAAAACTAACTAGTATTTCATCAATTCCAATATAATCGGTTATTGAGATATTAAAAATATCATAGTATAAGACTAGTTTAATTGAGCTACAAGTAATGATAAATAAACTGCCTAGTGGTAGGACTTTTATGAGAGAATCTATTTTCATTATTTATTTCTATTGTGCCTTAGTTAAATGATACCCAAGTGCTTCTCTTTCTGAAATTATTTTTCTTATATAATCTTCATTTAATTTAGAGTCAATTAATGAACATAATTCTTTTCCTGCCTTGGTAAATGCTATTTGATTAAATTTTGCAACCTCCAACGTTGGATTTTTAAGATTTTGCATTAGGTATATATCGTTTCCTATCAGATGAGTAAAAAGGAAAGTATTTAATTGTTTGATTCTTGGTAAAGTAATAGTTAATTGGTCACCATGATGGATTAGCCCTGCATCTTTTAAAATCATTAGATTTCCATATTTAAGACCATATTCATTAAAAGCATTCTTTCCCTTATATTTCCAAATCGTGTCTTTATTTGATGCTAAGGAACAAGCAATTTGGAATAACTCTGCTTCTTTTTTTGATAAATTACTAACAACTTCTAAGGTTCTAAAGCTGATAGTGTTTGGTTTTGATACTTCATTAGCAAGAATTTTAGCCCATATTTCTTGCATCT
>CAZXYA010000664.1:0-4786 GCA_964644655.1 uncultured Saprospiraceae bacterium
CATTTTTAATCGGGATAATTATCAATCTTCTCTTCGATTACTTAACAATAAATTTACATTTTCGGAAGCATTGTTAGGTCATCATGTTTCCCGAAAGAAAACCCAACTCCTACCCTAGCATTTAGTGTTCGATTATCGGTCAAATCAAAAAGACCAAATACATTATCAGTCAATGCAAATACTTGCAAAGGTCCTAGTTCTAAGGTCGCATTAAGTCCTAACACTAATGAGGTTTCGTTCATTAAATTAAGGGCTGATCCAATATTTATGTTTTTCTGTATTTGATAATTAGCGCCTAATGAAAGTGCAGTAAACGAATTATCCTGAAAATCTGAATAAAATAAAGTCGTATTAATACGTAATTTCTCATTGAGGGTATAGCCCAATCCAAGGTAAAACTGAGCAGGTAAATTGGTAGAAAAGTCTTGGGAAACACCAACAAAATCAATTATATCTACCGAATCTTGTACATTATCAAAAGAAATTATCTCTGATCCATCAAACGTTAATTGTCCTAAATTTATGCCATCAAATTCAAAAATTTGATTGGCAGTATAATTTTTAGCATTGTCGGTCCAGTTAATTTTCCCCAAATCTAAAGCACTAAACGTTAGGTTTAATTGTTCATTGATTTGCCAATCAAATCCTATGTCGAATGCAAAACCATGATTATCTGAAAAATTAAATAAATCGTCATTTAAATTGAATAACAAGGAAGGAGCATCAATAATTACGTCTTCATTATTGGTGAAATTCAAGCCAATCGGTCCAAAATTAAATGCAGATAAATCACCATTTTGTCCCGCTATATCGACTTCAATTTCTGTATCCAATGATAATTGATAAATATCATCATCGGTCAATAAAGCAATTTCTGCTTGTCGAGTAATAGCAGCAGAGTGACCCGCTAAATATTTGAATCGCCCTCCAATTTTGAGTTTATCTAGTTGTAAAGCCCCGCCAATACCCAATTCTCCGTAAGAAAATGCAGAAAAATCAGTATTTAAAGACAAATTCTGACCTATAAAAGGTGCATTTCCTTGAATCGCAACTGCTAACAAAGCGCCTGAATAATCTAGAATTCCTTTTGTTTTAGCAGCATGATTTATAGAAATGGACCAATTCTTTTGATTATAAATAAATCGAAAAGTTTCAATAGTAGAACCAACCCTTAATAAATTATCTTGTCCAAATGCTAATTGGTTTTCAGGATACCGAAGCACATTATCCACCTCCCTATTACCAATAAAGTCTTGATAAGTTGGTCCATTAGAATAAATATTGGAAGCTAATGGAAATAAGGTTAATTCAAAGCGGTGATTTCCAATATAAGAAGGGTTGACAGATTGCTGATCAACTAAATGATTTAATCCAAATAGATTAAGTTGATCTTGTCCATAGCTTGTAAAAAAGCCGAATAGGCAACAAAATAGAAGTAGTTGTTTTTTCAATACTATAGGTTGAAGGTGATTATTAGGAATTATAAGCATAAGGACAAATACTTATAATTCATCACTTATAACTCATCATTAGTACGCCCACTTCAGGTAAATAGCCCCCCAAGTATATCCACCTCCAAAAGAAGTCAAAATAAGATTATCCCCTTTTTTTAATTGATCTTCATAATCCCAAAGACAAAGTGGAATTGTACCCGCTGTAGTGTTGCCATATTTATGAATATTCATCATGACTCGTTCCATTGGGTAATCTGCCATTTTTGCCACCGTTTCGATAATCCGTCGATTTGCCTGATGTGGTACTAACCAATTAACGTCTGAAACAGTCAGATTATTCCGAGAAATAACCGTTTTGACAGCATTTGACATATTTGACACGGCTGCCTTAAAAACAGGGCGACCATGTTGAACCACATATTGTTCTCTTGCCATTACATGGTCAACAGTAATTGGATGAGCAGAACCACCTGCTTTTATATATAGATTCTCTTTTCCTCGACCATCCGATTTTAATAAAGCATCCTTTATGCCTATTTCTTCTTCTGTTGGCTCTAATAAAACTGCTCCTGCTCCGTCGCCAAAAATAATACAAGTAGCTCTATCTTGATAATCAATAATTGAAGACATCTTATCAGCTCCTACTACAATTACTTTTTTGTAAGCCCCCGTTTCTATAAATTTAGTCCCTGTAGTCAAGGCAAATAAAAATCCTGAACAAGCAGCATTTATATCATAGGTAAAGGCATTTTTACACCCTGTGTTTAAAGCAATAATATTTGCGGTATCTACTACTCGCATATCAGGGGTAACCGTCGCACAAATTACTAAATCTATTTCCCCAGCATCCGTATTGGCTTTTTCCAATAATCGTTTAACAGCCTCTGTCCCCATAACAGACGTTCCATTCCCTTCTCCTTTAAGAATTCTTCGCTCTTCAATACCAGTTCGAGTTCTAATCCATTCATCATTTGTTTCCACCATCGTTTCCAACTCCTTATTCGTCAAAATATAATCTGGTACATAGCCAGCTACTCCAGTAATCGCAGCATTCGTTCTTAACATATTATTTTTTTTATAATATTTTACTCATTTTAGACAATACGCTAAATAAATAGTCGTTTAATTGTTGACATCTCTGAAAATACTTACCTGCATTTATCACAAATCAAAAACATATTTCAAAAAGATTTAATTATTTTTTAAAATTAAGATGCGAAGATATTAACACCTACGTCATTTTTTGAATTTTTGCCATTTTATTTTATCCTTCGCAACTCACTTAGACAGCTTCAAAGTAATCTATTTTTAAACAAGGTCCATTCATAAAATCGTAAACTACTGTTAATCAATGCTTAATAGTTAATTCTTTTAAACTTAAAAGGAATAACTACCTATTATGTCTACTAGTAAAAATTTCGACCTAATAATTTACAATGTTTTCCTGATTAACCAAAGCTAAATGCAATAATGCTATTAAATTCTAAAAAAAGATTTTATAGGGAATTAATAATTCAATTTTCAAGTTATCAAATTATAGATTTTTATAATATATGGCATGAATTTTGAAATAATCAATACAACGAATAAAACAGTCATACTCACTTACCATTAAAAAGCTTATCCTCAAAATCAATAGGACTAAATAATTCCTATTAATTAAAAAGACTAAGCAGCGAATTGATATTACTGAGTCCAGAAGAATAAACTACTCTTAGACATTTTTTACCACAACAATTAAGGCATTAAAGACAACCTCAAAACACGTTGAACATAGGTAATTATCTATGATTTGTTCCTAGTATTTTGTCCATACAAAGGCTATACAGATTAATGATTACCCTGTCCAATTATTGCTATTTATTTTGGCTTGACCAAAATGAGTTGTCATACCCCCATTTTCAAATTTAAAAACAAAAAAAATAAAACCATGACACGAAGAAGTACCCCCGTTTTTTTTATTTTCTTATTTTTCATTAACGCAGTATTAGCCAACACCACCACAAAAATTGCCTTTATTGAAAATGATTTAGAAATTGCTAAGCAACAAGCACGAGCTAGTGGCAAATCAATTATGGTTGATTTTTGGGCAGATTGGTGTAGTCCTTGTAAATGGATGGATGAACAAACTTTTAACCGTCCAGAAGTTGCTAACTATTTGAATAACAATTATATATCTGTTAGAGTCAATGTTGACAATTTAGATGGCATTGGTTACAAAACGCAATATGGCGTTCGATTTTTACCGACCATACTTATTTTAAATGGGGAAGGGACCGTACTAAAAAAATATGAAGAAACTTTGGCCCCTTCTAAATTATTAAAAATACTAAAGGAACATAATAAAAAGAAGGCACTACCTGCTCATGTTAATCAAGATAATGTACATCTTGTGAGTCAACCAGTTGTATCAAGAGAAAGAGAGACAGGGTCAGTTACTAGAAGAAAAGTAAAGACAGCTCCAATGAGACCTGTTACGACTGGCACAAGTCAATCAAGATTAGCGCATAACAATAGAAATAATTATAATAGTCGTCCATCTGAAAAGGCAAGAATTATAAGTGTTACGAATCGAGTCAATAGTAATAGTGATGATAACACTCCTGCGCCTAAAGCGACCTTTGCCAGGCCTTCTTACAAAGCGGCAAATCCAGGAAAAATATCGAATACACCCAATAAAAATTTTAGTGTAGCTAATAATGAAGCCGTTAGTGATATTGGTTTATATCAATTGAATGTCCGAAAAGCACCAAGAAATGGGTTTAGTGTACAGGTAGGCGCTTATTATGATTACAAAAATGTTTTAGTAGAAGTCGCAAAATTCCAAAAAGCTTTTGCCGAAGAAGTATTGGTTCATATATCCGAATTGAATGGTTTGACCTGTTACAAAATAATGTTAGGTCATTATAACAGTCATGCCGAAGCGACTCAAGACAAAGTGATTTTAAAAGAGGCAGGTGCTATCGATGCCTTTGTGAAAAATTTGGCTTCTTTGTAGCTGTTAGTTGTCCCGATGAATCGGGATAAACTTGGTTGTTGGTTAAAATAAATTTCAAGTTCTTCTTTGCAACAAATTCTCAAATTAATTTTCAAACTAACTGATAACTGATAACTGATATACTACTATTTTACAGCTATACTAAGTGAAGTACCTTTCGAGGGCTTCGCTTTTTTATTTGAACCTATTAATTTTTTTGTATATTGCCGCCCGCACAGGGAAATGAGCCAAGCTACCCTCAACTATCGAGCAACGAAAGAACTTACATTATGCACTTTGAGAGGCGTAAAAAATTTTAAATAACCGCAAAATAGATGGTATCAACTGCCTATTT
>CAZXYA010000665.1:0-4779 GCA_964644655.1 uncultured Saprospiraceae bacterium
CTCTTTCTAGGTTTTTATTTGTAATATTATTTTACAACACTAGACTGGTAGCCCTCCTACCCTTTTCCTATATTTGCCCTCGACAACTCGTTACTCAATAGATAATGTTACCTATGCCAAGAATCAGCCTTTTTGATGATAGCGGAAACCGTAAGTATTTGACCCCCGAAGAACGGCAACGGTTCTACGATGCCACAGGAGCAGTTACCAAAGATTGGCGAATGTTCGGGTTAATGCTTTACTTTACAGGGTGCAGAATCTCCGAGGCTCTAAACCTCAAAGTCAAAGACATAGATTTTTCGTCTGGGGCAGTTACTTTAAATAGCTTAAAGCAACGGCGTGACGATGTTTACCGCCAAGTACCGTTATCAGATGATTACCTAAGAGATTTAGACAACTCCTTTGACCTCCGCATTTTACAAAAGCGCAGCAAGCCCCGTAATAGCTATATTTGGGGATGGGGAAGAAAACACGGCTATACTATTATTAAGGACGTAATGGAACGGGCAGAGATTACAGGCATACAGGCAACGCCTAAAGGCTTACGGCATGGTTTCGCCATTGCTTGCTTAGATAAAGGGTTGCCGCTTAACATGGTACAAAAATGGATGGGTCACGCTTCTATCGAAACAACCGCCATTTATGCCAATGCCACAGGCAAGGAAGAGCGTAGCTTGATAGCCAAATTATGGGAGAATTAAACTACGTGCAGTTTGCCGTAGTTTGATTAATTAGTAAAATTTCTGATTAGAAAAATATAGGAGCTACACATGAGCGAAGAACAAAGCAAATTAATAGTCTTTCAGGATAAACAAATTCGTCGCATTTGGCATAATGAAGAATGGTGGTTTTCGATTCTTGATATTATCGAAGTTCTTACAGATACGAGCGACCCATCCCAATACTTTAAGAGGATGCGCCAACGTGATGAATCTTTAAAATCCTACGTAGGTACAAATTGTACCCACGTAGCTTTGGAAGGAAAGACAGGAAAAAAACGCCGTACTACAATAGGCAGTACAGAGCATATTTTTCGTATCATTCAATCTATCCCATCCCCTAAAGCCGAGCCGTTTAAGCAATGGCTGGCAAAGGTAGGTTATGAGCGCATACAGGAGATTGAAAACCCCGAATTAGCAGCAGAGCGAGCAAGAGGCTACTACCGTGATTTAGGATATAGTGAAGATTGGATTGCCAAGCGGTTGCAGGGCATTGAGATACGGGGCAAGCTAACGGATGAATGGAAAGAGCGAGGTGTAGAGGAAGGTAAAGAGTATGCTATTTTAACGGCTGAAATATCAAAGGCGACCTTTGGAAAAACACCTTCACAGTATAAAGATTTTAAAGGGCTAAAGCGTGAAAATCTGCGTGACCACATGACAGATTTGGAGCTTATCTTTAATATGTTGGGTGAGACAGCGACCCGAAACAAGGCAGTAGAGAAAGACGCAAAAGGATTTCAGCAGAACCGCAGCGCAGCCGTTGAAGGTGGTAAAGCAGCAGGGGCAGCCCTTAACGCTTTTGAAGAACAGACGGGGCAAAAGGTGGTCAGCAATAAAAACGCAAAACTACAGATACAGGAGGCAAAGAAAGCTAAGAAACTAGCAGCTAAACAGAAAAAGCTGGAGGAAAAAAAACAGGCAAAAAAGGACGATAATTAGTTATTTGCAGTTTTAAAGACTGCAAATGCAGTTTATTTAACTGCATTTTGATTTTTGAGCCTTTAAATTTTTGAGTTATAAAATAGCTCTCCCCTGGAATAAATTTGTGCCAGGTATTTGGTTTTAAATCGCAGGGTATTTTTTCCTAATTTCTTGAACCTTACTTTGCGCTTTTTCTATCTCTTTATCTATGGCGTGAACTTCTTTAAATTGGTCAGAGTAGTTTTTCATAAGATAAACTACTACCCCACTACTCACATGGATTGATTGTTTGTATTGTTCTTTGATAGGTAAATGTAAAACCGTTGATATATAGCTTTTGATAAACTGCCCCATTTCTTCTAACGTTTTATCATAGGCAGCTTGTAGAATGGAATCATCCGCAATTAACTGTTCTATAATTGGAGAGGTGACGGTTTTTTTCTTTTTCGATAAGCGGTCAATTTTTGTTAGCAGTTTTTTTAGTTCCTTTTTTGCGGCACTACGTTTTTTATTATTCTCAACTGCTTTAGCTTTTTTTATTGCATTGCTGCTTGTCCAATCTTCTTTGAGTGCTTTGATAAAGAAACCAGCCACATTATCTTTAGTAGTGGATTGTCTGGTTAGTTCCAATTTTTCAAGATAATAGTTTTCTAATGTCTGGCAACGCTTAATAGCTCTTTCTCTATTTTCCTTTTCTTCTATAATTTCAAAGCCAATTGCTAGATATTTAGCGATATTTTGTTCACTAATACCTAATGTATTCATACGTTCTATAATGGAAGAAGGGAGGGCGGCTTTACTCTCTTGGTTATCTAACTCGATAGTATCTTCAAAGAAAGAAAGTTGAGAGATAGGTTTTTTCTCTGGGGTGTTGCCAAAAATTATAAATTCAACCCCTATTACTTTTCGACCAGCTTTTTTTTCTGCAAAAGCAAAGGCTAGGTCAGTATGTTTTTTTAAGTCCTTTTGTGCTTGATTTAAGACTTTTCGCTTAAAATCTCCGTAAAGTTTGTATTCAGAACCTACTTTTCGTTGTAAGTCCTCAATTTCAAAATAGCGAAGTCCAATCTTTTTATATTGAAATAATAGTTCATAGATTCGTATTGAATAACCACTACGCAATCTTGGAATATTGATAAGCTGATAGCTTGTATAATTCTTATCTAAATTGGTTAGGTAATCTTTGAGGTCTTCGCCAATACTGAACCGAACCGTTTTATTTTTTTCATGCAGGGCTATCGTTGGCAAGATAGCAGTTGAGATAAGCTCCCCATCTTTATAAATTTCTAAGGGGAACTTATTAACTCTTGCTTGCACCTCCTTCAATCGACCAAAGAGCGAGTTCCATTTAGTGTCAGGTGATAGGCTCAAATAAGATTTGAGTTTATCTATCCCTATTATAAAATCTGTTACGGTTTCTCCTTCTTTACGAGGGTTCATAAACGAGTAAACTAACCGTAGTATCTTATGCTCTAATGTTCTAACATCTGTAGGGTAATTAGCCTCTACCAAGTCATTAGACATGGTTACTTTTGAGTTAGCTGCTATTAATCTAATAGGCTGTATTTTCTTATTCATAAAAGCAAAGATACAATTATGACCAAAAAAATCAATAAGTCATAATAACTTTGTTTCGGAATTTCTACCACAAAAAGTCATAATAACTTTTTTAATATAACTTCTTGATTGTGAGTAACTAGGCATTTTGACCACCTGTTTTCACCACAAAAAGTCATAATAGTTCCACAAAAAGTCATAATAGTTCCACAAAAAGTCATAGTAACACCACAAAAAGTCATAATAAACTATATAACCAATTGATTTACAAACTTTTATAAGCCTAGAAAACAAGATAAAAAAGAATTAAAAAGAAACAACAACAACCATATTTCACCACAAAAAGTCATAGTTGCCAATTTCTAGGAAATTTACCAATTAGAAAAGAAAAGGCATTCGCTACCGCTCATAAATATTTTATATCCCTGCGGGGCTGTTAAATATGGCGTTCGCTCCGCTCACAACTTTTAAAAAATAGGTTTTTTACAGGCATAACCCAAACCGAAGGGAAACGCTTTCAAAAGTCGAATTTAATTTTAACATATATTAATTAATTGTATTTAAATCGTTAAAATAAAAGCAGGATTACCCCGTAATAGGATAACCCTGCCTTGCAACTTATTGAAAAGGTAGTTGCCAAACCTTCATAAAAGCGCTTTGCTTCGTATGTGGACACCGCTATCCCTGACAGGTTGCTCCTCAGCAGAGCCTGCTTCCGTTTCACGGTGCAGGGCGAAGATACTACAAGTTTTCAAAACTGCCAAATTATTTGCACCCCTACCCTATTTCCTGTAAACTGGATGAATGGACAATGAAGTAAACGCTGAACCGCCGAAAGTCGAACTCGCAAATAAAGATTGGGTATTAAGGGAGCTTATGGACACCGAACGCAGAATTGAAAAGGCATTCCACAAACAAACGCAGTTTCTTTCGGGTAAGACTGATAACATTCAGAAAGCATTTCAAGAACAAACACAGTTTCTTACAAAGGAAACAGGCGAACTTAAAAAAGAAATTGCTAATCAAACTCGCTGGACAATCGGGCTAGTAGCTACCATGACCATTGCCATCATTCTTGCGGTTTTGTTCAAGAACTAACCCCCACCCTATTAGAAAGTATTATGCTTTGGTTTGGCAAATACCTAAAAAAAAACCTAAAAACCAATTTTAAAGACCCGTTAGGGGCTTGAATTGGTTTTTGCGCCCCGTAGGGGCTAAAAATATTTTAATAGCACTTAACGGTCAGTTTTGACCCCATAGCGGCGAAATTTAACCTGTGCTTTAGGCTATTCAAAGAGCTTACCCCAGATTTCCCAGAACTTTTCTCGCTCTCTAAAGAACATTATCACATTTGTGACGAGAATCATTACCAGAAGAATCAGCAGATTGAACTTTGTATTTCGCCAAAAAAAGTTCTCTGGTCGTTTTCGATAATCTTAGTCGTAAATTCCCATTTTTTGGATTTTGCAGTTTATTTGCAGTCTTAAAAACTGCAAATGCAGTTTAATTAACTGTTTTCGTCCATATCCTGCGAGGCTAAAAATAACAAATAGCCCTTGATAGATTGCCCTCTGGCTTT
>CAZXYA010000666.1:0-4761 GCA_964644655.1 uncultured Saprospiraceae bacterium
ATTATTAATAATGAAGACTAATCCAGAAGAATTAGAGGACAAAAATTATGTATTGATCGATAAGTTAAGTCATACAGAATTAGTACCTTTTATCCAGACCTATATTAAGAAGCGGACTAAATACGCTATATTTTTACTATGTCTGTAATTTTATTATTGTCTCTATATTGGCTTATTTATTCTTTCAGGGATTCAATTCTGTAGAATATAGATTTAGTAATCGAATTACACATTTCTCTTATGGAATTCTAATTGCCTTAGCTCTATTACCTATTCATGAATACGTTCATGTGTTGGCCTACAAATCTCAAGGGGCGCAGAACACTTCTTACGATGCTAATCTTAAGAAATTTTATTTTATGGCTCTTGCGGATAAGTTTGTAGCCAATAAAAAAGAATTTGAAGTCGTGGCCTTAGCGCCTTTCTTGACCATTTCTATCACTCTATTACTAGTTAGTTTCTTTGTAAATTCCAATTGGGTATTGACTACTATCAGCGCTTTATTTGCACATACTGCTATGTGCTCAGGGGATTTTGGACTCCTCAGTTATTTTGAATTCCAGGCTGACAAGTAAATCGTAACCTATGACGATAATGAAAATAGGATATCTTATTTTTATGGTATAAAAAATGAGTGAGTAGCTTGGTCTTTTAATAAAGGTGCCCTATAATAGATAGAATGTTCTTTGCTTAAATAATGTTCTCAATTGAATACTGAGAATTTTTGAATATGATCCACATTTTGACTTTATACTCAAAATGTAAATCCAACGGAGACAGGGTTTGAGAAAGTCGATATCATTCGATTCCTGTATAATAGCAGTATACGAAACCAAAGAAGTATTTATTAATCTGAATAGTACTTCGCTGTATTCAGGAGTTTGCTGGTTATGAAAATATCATTTAGATCATCTCCATCAACATCCGCAATAGCAGATTTTCCAAAATTAATAGCGGTATAGGATAACAGCCTCACTTACCCGCAATCGCCAGGTTTTACTAGGGATTGACGGGTATATGAGGCAGTATTCAATTTACAATTAATTTTTTTGTCAAAGCACCAAATTCTGAAACGATTTGAAGCAAATAGATACCATCAGGTAAAGAAGATGTTTCAATCTCTTGTGAAAATTGATTGTTTTTTAATTGATTGTATTGATATTGTTGAAGTAATTTTCCATTAATTGAGAATAAATTAATATTCAATTCCTCGATATCATAATGACACTTAATTGTGATATTTGTAAAGTTCTTAGCGGGATTAGGGAATATCTCAGTTGCTGTATCTAGTTCTTCTATTTCCTTAAAAGAAGTGGTCATCGAATTGTCAAAACGGAATGCTCTTCCTTCACCTGTATCACTATCGCGATAAGCAAAAAAGAGTTCACTTCCTAAAGCTCCTCTGAAATTAATATACTGTCGATTGAGTGGATTATCGTATACTTGATATTGTGTACCATCATAAGTAACTAAAACAGTATCTAATGTGTTATCATTTTGAAAAGCAAGAAAATTTATATCGTTATGAATAGCCCCCATTTCAATAAACGTGTGTCCACTTACTTCGAAAGTAGTTTCATTAAATGACCCATCCGAAGGGTTATAAATAAATATTACAGTTGCTTGATTTGAATTGGTTCCACTAAAGTAGTGCCCTCCATTTATTTCGCCTCGATATTTAATATCATTATAGTCAGAAAGTTGGTGGGTAAAATTACCATTATCATTTAAATAAAGTCCTTCAGCACTATTTGGTCTTAACATATCAATTCCCCCAATTGTAGTAATATATCTTTCAACTCCATAATTATCAAAAGGTATGATATATTCAACCAAATCTGTCCCATCAAATGACAATAATGGACTTTCAATACCATTTGTGAGGAGATGAAAATAAGTTTTATCTTCTGCTGGTCCAGGCGACTGCCATGGTTGACTGCCTAACGGGAATACTATAAGTGAGGTATAATCGGTGCCATCAAAAGATGCTAAAGTAACCTGTTCATTATTGTTGCCATCAAAGAAATACAACCAAATATCATCTGTGTTTTCAGGGGAATTTACAAATCCAAAAAAAGTTAACCCATTCCAATTGGTGTTTACCAACGTCATCTCAACACCATCAAAAGCATATAATTTTTGGAATGCATTGATGTATATTTTTCCATCTAATTCTCCTGCCAATCCATTTAAAGTAATTGCGCTCACAGGAAGAGGGATTAATTTGGTTTCTCCTGTTACTGGATCATATTCCCAGAATTTATTTCCATCCGCTATAAAATAATGTTTCTCTTTAAAGTAAGTCACGTATAAAGTAGTGAATCCCGCATTTGGAGTAACATTAATGGGAATTTCATTTATCTGATCTTGGGTTTTATCATAAGAAAAATGAGAGACAACTATACCGGGAGTGCTAAGAGCTTCATATTCTAATATAAATTCATTTGGAGAAGGCTTCCCTTTAGATAATTTATTAAAAGCTTGAATATCTAAAGAATTACCCGTTGGGTGGTTAGGTATTTCTTCAAATGTTTGCGTAAAACTATGATTGCAAAACAAAAATAAAAAGATAATAATGCAATTGATTTTTTTTGTAAAATATTTCATAAAAAATTGATTAAAATTTAGTAAATAACTTAAGTTTCGGTAGTTAAAGAATAAAAATTGTTTAAATGGCTGTCATATCCAGAATTGAAAACGGAAAACTCAAACAACTCTGACTTAGCTATATTTTTATAAATTTCTTGACGATGACTTGATTATCGGATTGGACACTTAGTAAATAAGTACCTGGTTTTAAACTACTTATATTTAATTTTTTGATTGAATTGATGCTTCCTGAAATTAGCTTCTTCCCATCGATTGTATTGATATTCCATGAAGAAAATTGTTCAGGATCTGTCAATTGAAGATTTAGAAAATCGGAAGAAGGATTAGGGAATATGGAAAGCTTGTATGCTTTTTCTAATTCTTTATTTGAGATCGAACTAACAAGATCAAATGGCTCAAAAATTAGGTGCTTTGCTTTTAGAGAGTCTGACCAATCAACAAATGTCAAATGAAACATATTATCCTGACCTAAGATCATGGATTGTGACTCACCAGTTACGTTTTCAAATCCACCCACCAAAGGAAAGTCTATATAAGTTGGCCCAGAAAATAATACAACTGGGTCCGAAAATGTAGCTCCTCCATTATTAGAATAAACGTAAATAACTTCAAACTCATTATCAATAATTTGGTTATATGTTAAATGGATATGCCCATTATCATCCATATAGCCCTCTGCCATACTTGCATTATCGGCAAGTCGGTAACTATTCCAAGTTAGACCATTATCTAAACTGTAATTATTATGTATTCCAGATGTTGGATCATGAGCTCTGTGAGTCAGAACACAAATGTTTTCGTGGTTTATGTTACTAATGACTTTATTAACAGCAAAGAAAAAAGTATTTGGAAATTCGATAGGATCACTCCATGTAACTCCAAAATCATGACTAATGGCAAAGTAAGTAGCGGAAAAAGTAAAATCACCATAGGCAAGATTAATCTGATTACCCTCTGAAAAATTAAAATTTGCGCCTATTACCTCTTCTGATTGAATTGGTTCGAATATTTTAGGGCTGGTCCAGGTGGTACCACCATCTTCTGATTTGATAAAGTGGATAAAGGAAGGCGGCTCTGGATCATTGTTATATTCTGTATATGAAATATAAAATGTATTATTTGCATCTATTAGAAGATGTGGAGTATCTGCAAATTTTTGACCAGTATACGGTTGACTTCTTATACTCCAATTCTGGCCCTCATCTTCAGATATGTACAAAGTTAAATGTAAATTGAAATTACTTCCTTCTACATATTCCATTATCAAAAGATAAATGTTGCCTTGAATATCCATAGATAATACCGGGTCACCTATGACAAAATAACCATTACGCATCTCCAAGGAATCCATGACTTCCCAATTATTACCATTATCTATGCTACGATGAATTATCACTCTATAATCAAAATTCAAATCAGGAACGAATTCCATAGAAGAACTTATCCAACTTCCAGAAGGCGTTTGCACAGCATCCAATTCAGATATTATTGCTGTATTTAAGTCCCCAACGACTTGTGCCTTGATATAACTTTGCACAATTAAAAGGAGTAATACAAGACTAACTTTTGACATTTTACTTATTTTCATTTTTATAAATAGTATGTTCGATTTTAAAAGGTCATAAATACATATATCCAAGATATTTAGAGTTCGTTGCGTCAGGTTTCTAATAATTTTCAATTTTAAGTGAATTGGTAGTCCAGAATTGAAAAAAGAAAACTCAAATACCACCTACATAAAGTAGGACACCTTATAGTATCCTCTAACCATTAAAAATGTGACGTCACTTTTTATTTTTGTTTAACTCTTATGTTGTTTGTGTCGCCTACTTGACTATATTGGAATTATTGAGAACAAATTAGTAGTGTCTGTCAGAAAACTATGTAAGGCTAAATTCGTTCTTCATTCCTTGTCTAAATCTATCCTATTCTACTTTCAACTCAAGAAACGATTACTCTTGAGGTACCTTGGACATTTTTGATATTGTTGTGCTAAACAACTTCCGGAATTTTTAGCCGTATGTAATGGGCACCTCTATTAAGCCCATTCAAGAAGTAAACTAAAATTTTCAATTTTTTATTCCATTTATCATCGTGAACTACTTCGCACGCCGTCAAGAAGTCGTATAAATTGCTTATCAGTCGCTTAGG
>CAZXYA010000667.1:0-4705 GCA_964644655.1 uncultured Saprospiraceae bacterium
AGACAAGAACAAAGCAAATTTGAATTATTCAAATCTCGCAGATTCGGCAGAGGTCAAAGCGTTGGCGAAAATCCAATGCAACGAGCAAACCGAGCAAAGGAGAAAATGAAGCAAGGTTCTAATGAATGATGAAAGATAAACGATGCCTGTCTACCGACAGGTAGAAATGATGAATTGTAGCAATTCAGAAAGTTTTGGTAAATTATTCGCCAAGTGCTTTTTTGAATTGAATGATAAACGATAAGTTGTAATAACTTAGAAAGTCTTGGTGAACTATTCATCAAGACTTTTTTGTTTTAATCTTGTATCTTTAATTCTCTTAGTAATCTTCCAAGATTTGCTATCAGCCGATTTTCGCATCACGGCGGGAGGCTGTCAAAATACTGTTTGAGCGGAGCGAGTTTATTTTGACTAGAATTTTTGGTTCTTTTTTTTCAATGAAAAAAGAACGTACATCTAATCCAAAGATTAGCAGAAGTTCTTAATTCTAAATTTTAGGTAAGAACCGATAAATTTTCGTTGTCAACGAATTCATCATTCATAGTTCATCGTTCATCATTAAAAATCTTTCTTTAACGATTGTTAAAATAAAAATGAAAAAAGAAACACAAGAAACTGCCAAATTAATCGCGAGAGATTTCGGCATGGAAAAAATAGAAAAAGAAGTCCTCACAGAGGAACAATTATTGGAACTCCTAGAAGCGCAGGTAGCCTATTATATTCAGCATAATTTAGACTTTCTCTTGTCTTCCTTATATCGACTCGATATTTCAGAAAAGCTCGTTAGAAACGCTCTACTGCCCTCCTCAGCCGTCGCCGCAAATGTGGCAATCGCCAAATTGATACTCGAACGGCAAAAAAAACGGGTTTTTACGAAGCAATTTTATAAGCAGGAGAAGATTGAGGACTTGGGAGCGGAATGGGAATTTTAACAAATTGTTTATCACAAGATAAATTCTTTTTTTTATAAAGTATTTGTTGGTTCTTAAATGATACTTATTTTGTTAAATCAATATTTATTGATACAAAATATATTAAATTCATTTCCACTCTATTTTTAACTCAAAAAATTTATGAATGAAGAAAAAACAAAAAATTGTAGTAGATTTTGTCGATGATGAAATTATTATTCAACGATTGGTTAAACCAATGAGGAAAATAACCGATATTGAAGTTTTGATAGAAGAACAGAGCTATCAGCCGATTGATAAAGTCAAATTTTTTAAGGAAATGGATGAATTGGTTATAAAAGAATCGCTTGAAGAATTATTGGCTATGATATAGAATCTTTATATATTAGTCTACCCTTTATTTGCTACTACTTTATATTACTTGTACATTATTATTAATAGTAATATAAACAAGTTAGCGGCAAAAAAATAAAAAATAACAAACAAAATATTATGTAAAATCTTGCCTAATAGCATCCTTTCTAAAAAAAGAATATGAAAAAATTTATTTTCCCAGTTTTGTTATTTTTTGTCCATAATTTTTTGTTAGCGCAATCCTTAAAGATTTGTTCAATCCCCTCTGATTTTGAGCAAGCTATAGCAGATATTGTTCATGATGAAGTTTCAAAAAAAGAGGTGATTGAATTAATTGATAGCATTTACATAAATCTACAATTAAATAATTCTATACAGGTTCAATCGTGTACGGATTCTAAGTGTAGAAATAATGCATATGCAAGTATGGATTTAAACGGTAATCGTTTTATCAAATTTGATAGCATTTGGATGCATAAAGCATTTTTAGTTCCCCCAAAGATTGCATATAAGGTAATTCTAGCACATGAAATTGGACATCATTTATCTGGACATACCCTATCATTAAATTTTATTGAATATGGAGATGCATATAATTATTGTGATTTAAGGTCAAAAAATTATAATCCTAAATATTGTATTAGAGATAGAGCGGTACAATACAGTAAATTTTTGTTTACTTCACGTAAGCAAGAACTACAAGCTGATAGATTTTGTGGCTATATTTCTTTTCTTTTAAAGATTAGTGTAGAGGATATTCAAAAAACATTTTCTACATTTAGTGACAATAAGGATGATAAGCTGTCAACTCATCCATCTTTAGATAAGCGAATAAAATCAATTATTGAAGGTTTTAAATTAGCCCAGAAAGATTCAAAGAATGGAACAATTGCCTCACTTTTGGAAATCAAAAATTATAAAGCAGATTTCAAAGATATTGTAAATTATGACTCAAAAAGAAATAAACTAATGAGGAAGGTTCAAGCTATAATGAGGAAATCAAGCCAAAACGTTATCAATAATTCTAGCGTCGATTTAAGTACGATTAGTGGTCCTACTTATAACAATACTGCTGTGATTAATTTTACAAAACTGCATAAAATAGAAAATAGCATTGAATTTAAAAATGATAATATTTTTTGGCGAAAAAATAATTCTGGAATTTTTTATGCTGATTTACCAGAAATTAAATACCTGCCAAAGACCGCTTGCTTAATAAAAAACAATACCCTTTATATACTTAGCTTTGAGGATAATTTTGAAAGAATTATCTATAGTTCTAGTTTAGAGGAGGATGAAATAAATTTTCAAGAAATTGATGTTCTCATTACTGCAATAATTGACAACGGACTAAAGAGGGCATATTCAAGTTATACTAAAGATTAAAGAAAAAATTCTGCCGCTAACCAAACATCAGCGTTCATTGGCAGCAAAAGCTGCCAACGCTGCCGATACTTGTACTCTAACAATAACAAAAAACTCAAATTAGAACAAAATAGATTTTTCAATTAATCTAAATCCATTCAAAATTATCAAGAGAGCTAATAATATGATAATTTAGTATAAAAATTCAAAATGGCATATAGTGAATATACTTTAGATAAAATAAGACGAAATTTGGGAATTGAGAATAGACGAACTCCAATACTCCTTGATTTTAAGCCTATGGAGGCTAGTGAAAATTTAAAAACAGCCTTAAAAGAAGTAGAAGAGCTGCCAATTAGAAGTGAAAAAGCAAAATCAGAATGGATTGTAGTTCCAATTTTGAAGGAATTAAGGAATAGAAATGATAAGTTTTTTACAATTTATTCAGGTGACATGTTAAATGCTGATGAAGAAAAAGGGTTAAAGGGCGAATGTGATTTTATTTTAGCCAAAGACATTGGTACTTTTGATATAAATTATCCAATTATTCAGATAGTCGAAGCAAAGAAGAATAATGTTGAAATAGGAGTGCCTCAATGTGCAGCCCAATTGATAGGAGCGAAAATATATAATGAAAAAAAAGGAGTGAATCTTAAAAGTATTTATGGCTGTGTAACTACAGGAAATGAATGGCTTTTTATGCAGCTAGAAGGCGATTGTGTTAAAATTAATACAAAAACATTTTATCTAAATGAAATTGATAATGTGCTTGGTGTTTTTCAATGGATAATTGACTACTATAAAAAAGCATTGAAATAGATGAAAAATATCTCCAAGAAAAAACGGTACACAAAAAAATACAGATTAGGAGCTTCAACAGATTGGATAAGCGATTATAAAGGAAAAGATATTGTTAAGGGCTACGCCAAATGGTTTGGTGTTGATTCAGTTTGTGCAATTAAAGAACTTCGGAAAAGGGGAGTAGCAATAACAGAAGAGTATGAGCATAAAATCCGACAGATAGAAGCAGCCAAAAAAATTGTCCGACAAAAAAATAAAGAAAATAGGGCAAAAAATAAATTGAAAAGACAAGCTGAATTTTCAGATGATAACTTTGCCTTTATTGTAGGCTATACATCGGGAGGTGCTGCCTATGGAGTGACGCACGAAGAAATGGAAATTCAGCTACAAGAAGAAAAGGCCGAAAAGATAGATATCGATGAAATATTTAAAATTTGAGAAACCAAAATAGACCTTCCCGCCAATCACATACAATCCAAAATTATAAATACTTCAAATAAATAAGATTATCGGCTCACTATCAGCTCATACCGTATCGAATCGGCTCACTTTTTAGATTACGAATAAAATACGAATAAAATTTGGATAAATTAAGTACAGTATTTATTTTTGAATAAAATACGAATAAAATTCAGATAATTTAAATTATGATATCGAAACTAGCATTCGATTTTAGCACCAATCAGCAAATTATTAAGAAGATTGGGTTTATTGATTCTTTCAAAGGAAAATGGACAGGATTAGAAGAAAAAGAATCTAGTTACTTAAAAGAATTAAAAGAAATTGCTACTATTGAAAGTATTGGGTCATCCACAAGAATAGAAGGGTCAACACTTACTAATGAAGAAGTAAAAAAATTATTAGGCAACATTAAAATCACATCTTTTAAAACAAGAGATGAACAAGAAGTCTTCGGTTATTATGAAGTATTGAATACTATATTGGGTGCTTATACCGAAATCGACATTAGAGAAAATCATATTCATCACCTTCACAAATCGCTACTACAAGCAAGTACAAAAGATGGAAATCATAGAGGTAAGTACAAAAAATTATCAAATAAAGTAGTTGCTAAATATCCGAGCGGTCATCAAAAAATCATATTCAACACAACTGCACCTTTTTTAGTAAAGGCAGAAATGGATAAGTTATTCTTTTGGGTAACAACAAATTTTACTAATGAAGAAATCCATCCACTTATTATTATTGGTACTTTTGTATATGAATTTTTATCCATTCATCCTTACCAAGATGGAAATGGTAGATTATCTAGA
>CAZXYA010000668.1:0-4698 GCA_964644655.1 uncultured Saprospiraceae bacterium
AAACCAGCCATTATGCCACTCTAAGGTGCAGTGCACCGACCATATTTTTTCTTAGTCTGACGACCATGCAGGCTGACCGCAAACTCTTGATTTGCTAAATCTAGCAGATTTAGTAAATCTTTTTCTGCTTGTTAACCAAGTATTTAGATTTACTAACATGAAAATTTAGCAAATCCTACCATTTGCGGTCAGCCTGCATGGTCTGGAGACTTGATTTGACTATCTTACTCGCCTCCTCTTGACGAACATATTGAGCATTTGCTTATTGTCACTTATCAATATTTATCCGTTCCAACTGATTAAAAATACTCTCCTGCGCCATCATTTTTTCTATGTCTTCCGATTTTCTAGGAGAACTAGCGGACAAATTTTCCCAGCCCTCATTCGTAATCAGAATATCATCTTCAATCCGAACCGCAATTTTCCACCATTTTGGGTCGCAAGGACTGCCTTCGGGGATGTAAATACCTGGCTCGACGGTAATAGCGGTATTATGTTTAAAAGGACCATATTCCCCTGGGTCATGCACATCTAAACCAAGATAATGCGAAGTGCCATGCGGGAAATAACGGTGTTGGGCATTTTCATTTTCGATAATGCCCAATTCGGCTAAACCTTTATTGATAATTGCTCTGGCTGCTTTATCGGGGGCTCTAAATTCATTGCCTACCTTACAAGCTGCAAAACCAGCTTCTTGTGCTTTGTACACCAAATCGTAAATAATCTTTTGTTCTTTGGTGAATTTACCAGATGCAGGAATGGTTCGAGTAACATCTGCGGTATAGCCTCGATATTCTGCACCTAAGTCCATTAATACTAAATCCCCACCGACTTGTAATTTTTCATTTTCCCAATAATGCAAGATACAGCCATTATTGCCTGCACCAACGATGGAAGGGTAGCCTTGATATTCTGCATCGTATTTTCGGTAAATAAACTCATGAATCCCTTGAATTTCTCTTTCTGAACTTTGAGGCGTCATTGCTTTCATCACTTCATTTTGACCGATGCAAGAAATCGTAACTGCTTTCCGCAAGAATTCCATTTCTTCTGCTACTTTTACTTCTCGCAGTTGTGCCATAATTGCAGATAAAGCTTGTCCATCTACTTTACTTTTGGGTAATTTATCCAAAATGATTTGCCGCTCTTCCATCGTTTTTGCCTTCAAAAACTCGTCAACGGCTCCTATTTTTTGTAGCCTTTTGTCAAACTGTCGATAGCGCAATATTTGATTGGCAATCAGTTCATGATTTTCGGCATTACTTTGGCGCATTAAACTATAAACTCGTTCTGCAACTGGATTATAATTGGCAGGTATTTCTGCCTTCTCTCTAAATTGCTGAATTAAGTCGTATAAATCATATTCACTTCTAGTATCATGGACATCAGGGCGCATATTTAAAATATACACTTGGTCGTATTTATCTAGCTGCAAATCATAATTTTGAAATTCCGTATTATCAAAAGTTTGACGGAGTCCTAATTTTTGTTGTATGCCCTCTTTGCCTAAGCGTTTACCATTCCACATTTCCGCTTGCGGGTCTCTTGTTTGACCAAATAGTGTTTCTCCTTTAAAAATTTCTTGGTCAAACTCCATATCTTCTGATGCTAAGACCAATAAGGAATGCGGTTCTTTATAGCCTGTTAAATAGTATAAATCTGGATTTTGATGATACACATAATCCACATCATTCGCTCGATTTCTAACTGGATTAGCAAAGACAATCGCCAATGTTTTGGGTGGTAATAATTGCCGAAGCGCATCCCGTCTGGACTGATGAAAATCAGGACTCAATTGGTCTATTTTCATTTCTTCTAATAATAAATCCTTATTGCTTTGTGCGTTGGTTTGAAAGCAAATAATCATTAAAAGGAAGGTAAGGAGACCTGAATTTTTCATTTTTTACTATTTTATTTTTTGAAGCGCTATATCACGGGGTAACTTCCTGTTACCCCGTGATTTTCATGCCCCAAATATCAATTATATCGATAAACTTATCGATAAGTTAAGTTGAGTGTTTCGGATTTAAATTTACGGGGTGACGGGAAGTCGCCCCGTAATCTGGGGAGACCACACATAAACATCCATCTCCCCTTTCCCTTTAATTTCCACATTCGGTATCTTTTCAAAAACAAAATCATTCTTCAATAGTTCATAACTCGGTGGTGCTAACTGAATACAACTTGCCTGCCCATAAGCCTCCATTCGTGCAGCTGTATTGACCGTATCGCCCCAAAGGTCATAAGCAAATTTCTTTTTGCCAATCACCCCAGCTACGACTGGTCCTGAACTAATACCAATTCTGATTTCTAAGGTCAAATGATGAACTTGATTAAAAGTCTGAATAGCTTGCAACATTTCTTGCGCAAATTGAAAAAGCGCCATAGCATGATTGTCCTTTTTTTCAGGCACCCCCGATGCGACCATATAAGCATCCCCAATGGTTTTAATTTTCTCTAAACCATATTTATCCGTTAAATCATCAAATTTTGAAAATAGCCCATTTAGAATGTCCACCACTTCTTGCGGGCTGATTTTTTCGGATAATACAGTAAAGCCGACTATATCAGCAAAGAGAATAGAGACTTATTCAAATCTTTTGACGACCGTTTGTTGCCCTGTGCGAATTTGTTCCGCAATTTGTTTGGGTAGAATGCTGTGTAGCAAACGCTGGTTTTCGTTAAAGACTTTTTCTATTTGCCGAGTTTGGGCTTCTGCTTGTTGGAGGTCTTCAAAACGGGTATAGGTTTGTTCAAACACCTTCGCAAAGCGCTGTAAAATAATTGCCTGTTCCTCAGAAATAGCCTCAGCACCTTCTGCCATCTTTTTTACCTCCAAAAACAAACTCCCAACAAGCTCTTAAGTGTAGCTGCTATATTTTTAACAAATTACAAAAAAACTATAAAAACTCAGAAGGATTATTTTGGAAAGGGACAAGTTAGTTGAATCTCGAAGAAAAGACTAGCATTATTTACTCAAAAAGCTGGATTATTTTGACGACCCCTAACTTAAAAAAGTCATTTCTGTAAAAAATCAACTATCTTTATCTAAAGAAAACAAAAACGAACTATGAGAAAAATCAATTTGAGTCAATTAACATCTTTACCAAGTTTCAGCCAAAATGTAAGTGAATTTTATAAGGAAGCAGCTATTTGTGCTTTAACAATATGTGGACACAAAAAAGGAGTTCAAGTAAAAATTTTTGGCGTATTAGAAGAAAAAATAGAATTATTTTGGACAGATGATATAGGAGAGGGAGTAGCAAAAGGTTGGAAAGATGAAGCAGAACTAGTAGAATATGGTGCGACTGGAATTGCACTACTTTTATTATTAAATTTAACCGATTACACCATATTTGAGCGTTCTCCAAAAGGAACTAGAGCAGATTTTTGGGTTGGTAAAATCAATGAAGATGGAGAAGAAGAATTGACGGGATTACTTGAAATTTCAGGTATGAAAAAAGAAACGCCTAATAACCGAATAAATGCTAGATTGAACAAACGTATTAAAAGAATGGAAGAATCGCCTTTTAGGACAATTCCGTTTTATGTTTTTATTATTGAATTTACAGCACCAAAGGTAAAATATCACAAAAATGAACGATAATATAAGCAGTATTAAAAATATGGCAGGAGAGTTTGCACTTGAAGCAGAATTGGCAGAAAAAAGAGGCGAAAATAAGACTGCTCGACTGTTTTATCAAAAAGCGTATGCTATTACAAAAGAACATCTGCCCAAAATACCTATTAACCAACGGTATCAATTAACTCGTTCTATTTATGCTAGTCATGCTGCTCAATATGCGTTATATGGCGGTTTATATAAACAAGCAATTCAAATCGCCGAAAAAGGATTATCTGCTAATCCACACGAAGCTTTCATTCCAGATTTGAAATCTATCATAAAAAAAGCAACGCGCTTGTTGAAAGATAAATCCAAATCTGTCGCAACTATAATAACAGGTACACTTATTGGGGCCGATTTATCGGCTGGAACTTTTAAAGTTTTAGGACAACAGGATAACCAATACTATGGCATCCATACTTCAAAAGAGCAAATAGTTGAAATAGTAAAAACTTTTTGGACGAAGCAAGTCGAAGTAATTGGTAATAAAATCCAAGATGGTACGATTAATTTAGAAAAGATAAAGTTAGCCGCTTGATTTACAAATAACTTTTTATACAAATGCCTAATCTTTTGACTTCTAACCCGTCAGTAAACAGCGACAATAGGCAATTAAGTCCTTGATTTTCAAACCTGAAATTTTGTGCAAACACAATTAACTTAACCATCTCTAACGCTAATCTTAATCACACTCAAAATCCCCATTCCCCAAATCCCGACATTGCGGCGGAAAACCATGTTTTTGCCAATAGGCTAGTACATTGGCCTCTTTGATGTATTGTTTAAAATGATTGGATTGGCGGTATTCCTTTAGTCGAGGCCCCCACATCCAGACAAGCTCTATATTTGAACGGTCTTTAGGGCGGCCTATACCCGAATATTACCCCAATACAAAGGAATTCCAATTCCGTTTTACAGCAGTTTCTAATCCTCTTTCTTTAGCGACTATCCAAAATGTTTTGATAGCCTCCTGCTTTTTCTCCCTTTCATCAGCTAGAATGACCGCTGACCAATAGGCACTTAGTAGTCTGTCCAGTTAATACTGTCGGTATCTTTTGATAAAATATTGCCGA
>CAZXYA010000669.1:0-4692 GCA_964644655.1 uncultured Saprospiraceae bacterium
CGGTGCAAAAAATGTGATGAAATTAGCATTAGCTGATGCTAAAATGAACCTTGACGAAATTAGCTACGTAAACGTCCATGGAACTTCTACGCCATTAGGAGACAAAGCGGAATCTTTGGCTATTAAAGAAGTTTTTGGGGATCATGCCTATAACTTAAACATTAGCTCTACAAAATCTATGACAGGACATTTGTTGGGTGCTGCCGGTGCCGTTGAGGGAGTAGCTGGAATTCTTGCCATAAACGAGGGATTTATTCCCCCCACCATTAATCATTTTACCGACGATCCAGAGATTGATAATAAACTTGATTTTACCTTCAACCATGCACAGGAAAAAACTGTAAATGCAATGTTGAGTAATACATTTGGTTTTGGAGGACATAATGCTTCCGTAATTTTTAAGAAAGTCTAAGTTTTTTTTTATAAATTGCAGGAGATTTTGATTATTTTTTTGCAAAAAAGTGCGAAACCTACTTTTTTATTTTTTAAAAGAGGTATTTTAGCAACTAATATTAGAAATTTCAAGGATGAAGTAATTATATTTTCTTTTAACCATTAAACAATAAGCATTTAATTTTTGTAGGATGGTTTAAGTATTTGAAAAAGCCTTTTCTATAGTTATAATTAATTTTTTTGAAAAAAAGTTTCTTATAACTTCCTAGACCTAGCACTCTGCCGTGGAGCCGCATTCACCGCAAAGTGTACAAAGTCTTTTTGAATACTTAAGCCAAGTTTTACCAATCAATCTGCCTACTTCCCCTGATTAAACGCTTCACTTTTTGGTTCATCAGGAAAATAATTCCTTACAGGTATACTTAGAATAGATTCCTAATTCTATGAACCTCTTCCTTTAAAACTTTTTTTGAGAAACGATTAACATCTAATGCATCGGTTTATTCATAAGCCAATGTAAATTTTATCGCTTTTCCTATTCTTTTGCCTTTTTCTAATAAATATTATTAAAAAGAGAGCGAAGAATTGTATTTGTTCTAAATGTGATTATTAGCTGATTAGAAATGCTTAGTGTATTAAGTAAAGTGTATAATAAATACCTTTATTCCTAAAGTAAGTATCAAATTTAAAATTGTTCTTCTAGTACTGATTTTTTGGTTAATATAAAATTTGCCAAACCATCAAAAAAGCTGAATTTGATACTTTAATAAACCTGCTCATTTTCCTGTTTTTGCTAATGTATTGCTAATTGAAAAACAAATACAAAATATTTGTTTAGCTCTAAATGATACTTTGGGTATTATTTAAAGTCATTTCTTTATACAAAACATTATTAAGTGTGAGCTTACTGAAGCAGATTTACAATTATTATTTTTCCAAAGACAAAGAATTTACCCATAGGCTTAGAGGTATTACTGGGTTTATCCCTTCCAATATTGGCTTATACAAATTAGCTTTCTTCCACAAATCTACTTCTTCACAAAAAGGAGGATACGCCATCCAAAACAATGAACGCTTAGAGTATTTAGGAGATGCCGTGTTAGGAACTATTGTTGCAGAATATTTATTCAAAAAATACCCAAATAGCAATGAAGGGTTTTTGACTAAGATGCGTTCAAAGATTGTTAAAAGAAAATCCTTAAATCAAATTGGTGATAAAATGGGTTTAGATGTACTCTTAGCAGAGTATAATAATACGCGTTTGAGCCGCTCTATGCTAGGGAATGCCGTAGAAGCCTTAGTTGGAGCAATTTATGTGGAAAAAGGATATAATAGTACAAAAAAATACGTCATCAATAACATTCTTCGACGTTATTTAGATATTCATGAATTGGAAATTACGGACGATAACTTTAAGAGTCAACTTTTGGAGTGGTCGCAAAAGAATGGACATACTGTCGCTTATAAAGTGTTAGCTCGATATAAATTTGAGAAACGAGATCGTTTTAAAGTTGCAGTACTAGTGGATGGCGAAAAAGTGGGGACAGCAGATGATTTTAATAAAAAAAGTGCCGAACAAATTGCCTCTGAACGTGCTTTATCTCAATTAGGCATAAAAAATAATGCTCCCGTAGCGGTTGCATAACCTGGATACTTGGTACTAGATACTGGATTATTCAACATCCAGCATCTAGTATCCTGCATTCCAGCACCAACTATCCAATCTAAAATCCTTCCTTGTCTATAAAATTTGCACCAGATACCCTTACTGCCGATCGTGCTAAAAAATTAACTAGTACTAAGTTTTGGCGAACCTTAGCTGGGAATCCAACCCTTATTTGGGGAGCGTGCAAAAGCAAGGGCCTCACTTATTATAAAGTCGCTTTCCATAAGGCAGACCAAGCCTTTAAATGTAATTGTGCCAGTCGAAAATATCCCTGTAAACATGCAGTAGCATTGTCTGTATTATTAATCGAACAACCCGATGTTTTTGTCGTTACCGAAGAACCACCCGATTGGGTGCAAGATTGGATAAAGGAAGGTGTGCCAACTGGAAGGCTTAGCACTCCTGAAACGGAACAGGCAAAAGCAGCACTTAGACAAAAGAATTTTTCCAAGCGATTAGATCAGATGATTGCAGGGTTAGATGAGTTAGAAAACTGGCTCTTAGATACCCTTCGGCAAGGCATTGCTGCCTTGGAACAACAACCCTATATTTTTTGGAAAGAAATGGCTGCTCGTATGTACGATGCAAAACTAGGCACCATTGGCAAGAGAATAAAAAGGATACCTGTTTTAATTGGGACAGAGGAGACTTGGCCAGAAAAGGTTTTGATAGAATTAACGGCTTATTATTTATTGATCCGAGGACTTCGGAAAATGGATGAATTGCCCTTAAATATTCAACAAGATTTATTAACCATAGCAGGAGTCTCTACGAGGAAAGAAGATTTATTTCAATATGGGCAAATTGTAAAAGATACTTGGATGATTTTGGGAATCGTTGAAGGGGTAGAAGATAATTTAAACTATCGTAGAACTTGGATACTTGGATATGAAACAAAACGATATGGGCTTATTTTAGATTATGCTTTTGGAAATAACCCTTATGCCAATTATTATAAAAAAGGGAATGTATTTGTTGGGAATGTTGTCTTTTATCCTTCTAATGCCCCGCTTCGGGTTGCGCTAAAAGATAAACAAGTATTAGATAAAACTATAAAACGTATTATTGGATTTCCTACTTTTTCTACTTTTTTGGAATTTTATGCTAAAAATTTGGCGGCTAATCCTTGGCAATTATCATTTCCTTGTTCTATTCAAGAGGTTACCCCTATTATAGAAAAAGAGCTACTTTATTTACTGGATAAAGAACAGAAACTTATCCCCTTATTTAATGAAGAAGCCTCCAAGTGGAAATTATTAGCTGCTAGTGGTGGACATCCCATTAATGTTTTTGGAGAATGGTCAGGGGATCGTTTATTATTATTAAGTCTTACCATCGACCAAACGTATATTTCTTTCTAATTATTGGCATTGAAATTGTAGATTGTTATTTACTCTATATACAATAAAGACTACTTCTCTCCTCCCTTCTTTTTCACCTTTATTCACCTTCGACCTTATAAAATTGGTGAAATGATTTATCCTCGACATTTTCATCAAACTTACCCGCTCCCTACTAAAGTCGATTAAAACACTCACTTACTATGCTTTTGAACAATACCTTTAAAAAGCTATTTGTCTTGCTCTTTCTTAGTGTCTGCTACACTTCTATTTCTTTTGCTCAGCTTTATACTAAATTACAATGGATGCCAGAAGATGACCTTTGGGGAATTTTTGTAAAGGCAGACTCCACTATACAACCAACAAGAAATATATTGCTCGGGTCAGGACAGTTAACTATTGTCGTACCTACTGGATTTCAAATTGGAGAGGTAACGAGTCATCTGGGGTCATGGATTGAAAACGCTAGAGCCAATACACCGATAGAGCAACCAGAAAAAGACTATATATCCTTTGGGATTCGACTGAGTGAGGAGGTACCTCAATTAGGGATGAGCGATGAAGCATTAGTCTTAACGTTTAGTCCTGTTGATGGTGTCTGTCCCGCTTCATTGTATTTAATAGAAAAAGATGACCCATTTGTAATAGCTAGTCCCAATTCGTTAAATACAAATCCTGGGATTGATTTACAGATGATTGATATTGGTAATGGCGCTAGCATCTACGGCTATAATGGCAATTATGCCAGAGATGGCTGGGATTGTAATGCCAATATTACGACTTCATTAAATGAATTTGAGAAAGAATCAACTATTAAGGTTTATCCAAACCCATTCAAAGAAACGATTAATTTTACATGGGCCAACCAAAATAGCTTACCTAATTTACAAATTACGATACAAGATAATTTAGGGAAAATAATCCATCGACAATTAATGGGGACAGCTGACTTACAAATAGATTTAAAAGTGGCTCCTGCTTTATATATTTACCAAATTATAGATTTAGATTCAAATGAATTGCTTCACATGGGGAAATTGCTGCATAAGTAATTTCCCAAAACAACTCTGCTGGTTAGGAAAATTGCACCAAAACAAAGACAACAAGTTATTTTTTTAATGTCACACGGCGGCGAGCAAAACTTTATAAAACTTTGTTTACAAAGTACTATTACATTGTAATTTAAATTTTTTAAACTTTTGACGTGTCCTCCGAGCGCAGCTTTGCTGCTACTTTGAGGGATTCTTAAGGGTGAAACTTTTTGGTTTTTCCATCGGAAAAACCAAAAAGTTT
>CAZXYA010000670.1:0-4689 GCA_964644655.1 uncultured Saprospiraceae bacterium
TTAGAAAGAGGGTAATGAGTTGATGAGTTCCTAAGATAAATGAGGTAAACAAAGCATTTTAGACCAAATACTAGGCTCATTAGCTCATAAATCTCATTAACTCAGTATCCTCAAAAAGTGTCGAATATTTCTGCTCAGGTACTTATCTTTGCAACTATTTCCCTGTGAATTTCATCTTTAATAAAAAGCCGATTGTCCTCATTTTTAGGATGGTCGTCGAATAAATGTCCCCTTTAAGATACTTTTAACGTATCTTTAAACTGTAATAAATCACCCAACTGCCTCTAAATGTCTGTCTTTATGAAAAAATTGAAAACCAAACTGATTGCTTTTATTTTTCTTGCTATTGCAAGTATCTCCGCTTATTCTTATTTAAGCTTAGTTTCCATTACACAAACTGAAGAAAAATCTTTGTATAGTGTAGGGCAAGATACTCCGGAAGAACAAGAATTATACATGCCTGATGTAGAGGCCGTTAACAAAATATTAAAGGCTGGTAAAAAATTAAAAGCCTTTGGCAGATAAAATATACTTTATAAACATATCAAAAGGGATAAGCATTTTCACTATGCTTATCCCTTTTTTTGATATTATATGTCAGATTAGATACTAAGTAAAATTTAATTTTCAATTTCAAATTTTCAATTTTAAACCACCTTCGGTGGGAATTGAAGTTGATTTTGAGATTGAAATTTAAAAATTTATCAACATTTTAAAACCTGCCTACTGGCAGGCAGGTATCGACAATTTGTTGGTTTTAAAGTTTTTTTAAGGGTCTAAGTAAAATTTAATTTCCTTTTTCCTTCCCATCTAATCTATCCATTTTTTTTACTTTTCGACGACTTTTCAAAGGCATGTAGCGATAGGGGCGTTCTTGAAAATCTGTCATCAAAGAATCAAGTCGAACAGCCGTAGTAGCAAATTGCGTAATAATACTTTCATCCGTCATCAATTTACCAATAGCGCCTTCGCCTTTATTTATTTTTTCTAATAAATTGGTTAATTGATCAACAGCCTTGTCGGCAGAAGCCATCGTTGTTTGCAAACTAGCAATCGCTTCATTCGCCCCGTTTAGGGTCTTTTTTATTTCTAAATCAGCCAAATTCGCTGTCAAAGAATCGGTGTTTTGCATGATGCCTTTGATGCTTTGGTTACTCTGATTTAAGTTACCAGAAAAGGTTTCTGCATTTTTTAAGACCCCATTAATAGGTCGAGCATTTGCTGCCATTATCTTATTCATATTTGCTGTCGTCGCCTTTAAATTTTCTAAGACTATGGCAATATCTCGAATACTTTTGGATATATCATCATCTGAATTAGGATCGGTTAAACTAGCTTTTAAAGAATCTACCACAGGGCGGACATTCTTCTTTATACCATCAAAATAAGGATCAATTTCTTCGGGTTTCCCAATAAAAGATTCTAAGGAACTTGCCACTCTACCTTTCAGCGCATCTCCACTTTGCGCACAATCAGGCCCACTACATAAACTTTGATATTGCAATTTGATGGCCGAACCACCCATAATACTCAAACTAGTAATAACAGCTTCCGCATCCTTCGGAATTTTGTAATCCTTTTCAATATTTAGATTCACTCGAATCGTCTGCAAATCATCCAAAAAATACATATCCTTTACTACGCCTACCTGCAAGCCATTTATCATAACAGGCGCAGAAACGGTTAAAGAAGCTACATTTTTATAATCAGCAAATAATTCATTTGGCTGATTGACTAAATTGATGCCTTTCAAAAAATTATACCCAATGACGGAGGCAATAATGGTGATTACTGCTAAAAGACCGACTTTAGTTTCGTTAGTCATTATTTTTAATTAGAGGTCACCTGCCTGCCGGCAAAGGCATGGAAGTTAGACCGTTTTACTGTCAGAAGCCAAACTTCTTAACAATCAGGAATTGGTATAAAACTGCAAAATAAGCTGCATTTTTTACGCCATTTTTGACAATTATATTTTAATAACCGTCAAAAAGTCTACAAGTTTAGGGGGAATTGAGGAATAATAAAATGATTTGGGGGGAGAAATTCAATTTTGTCTCGTATTGGGTAGTGTGGCAAGGGGATATTGTAGGTAACACGGCTCTCTGAGTTATGAAATGTAACACGGATGTTTTTTAACACGGATAGGTAACACAACTCTCTGAGCTGTGGAAGAAACACAGATAAAGGCAATACGGCTCAAACAATCTACTAGTGAGAACTTCATCTGCTTTTGGAAGCGGCTTTTCTACTTCTTGCAGTCGCATGACCTCGGTTGGTGCGCCATATTTTTTATAGATAATCGCTTTCATCCTATTATTTTTCATAAGTTATCACCACATTCCCCGTTTTTTGCCCAGTCAATACATAACGGTAAGCATTAGCTATCTCCTCCAAGGGATAAGTTCTATCAATCACAGATTTAAATTTTTGGTCCTTCATCATTTTTTTGACCCCATAATTCAAAGCAATCATTAGAATAAGCCACCTTATAGCCATAGGATTGTGCTAATGTAATCGCATTATTATAATCTTCTTTTTGGGTAATACTTTCGTCATATTTGACATCCATATCGAAAACGCACCATACTTCTTGTTCTTTATCTTTTTCTCTGGACTGAACAATTTTATGAATACTTTTGATTAACGATGTTTTGGACATGCCTAAGCCAAATGATTCGATATTTATAGTATGCAACCGAAAAGATTCAAAGTAATTAGGTTCAGTATTGACCCCTTCACAGATAATTAAATAAGTCTTTTCTTTTCGATTTTTACTGGTCTCAAAAAAACTTTTTTTCTTGATTTTTCTATTCCAATCTTTATTTCTATCTGTCTTCTTAATTGGTTTTCCCATAGTATAAATTTATTCAGTTTTATCAAATGCCCAATTAAATCTATTTAAATAAGGGATAGCACCATATTTGCCTTTCAAATAATCCTTCTCGAAGGAGGCATCATTCCTTATTCCTTTGTATTCTGCTAAAGAAATTAAGCTACTAGCACCATATTTGTTTTTTTCTACAAAACAAATTTGGTCTTTTCGTAATAATCTTGCATCTAAAAAATTAGAGTCATGGGTAGCAAAAATAAGTTGAGCATTTTTAGGATTAGTCTTTTCGGAATTAAAAAGTTGGACTATTTTTCGAGATAAATTTGGATGAAAATTAGCATCAAACTCGTCAATTATTAAAACTCCTCCATTTTCTAAAACTGAAAAAAGAAAAGGACTAAACATAATCATCTTTTTTGTACCTTCCGCAGCCTCATCGTCAAATCTAATAGGTTGGAACCCTATTTGTTTTTTATCGTCATCATATTTTTTTCTATAGATAACTAATACCCGATTTTCAATATATTGTTCATATCCTTTTCTTACATTTTTCAAACTAATATCTTCGTTTTGTTCTATTTTTACATACCCTATATTTAAGTCGATATTGCTAATTATTTGATTCAAACCATCTTTAGTAATGGTATTTGAAAAACTATCTTTTACTAATTCTATATTAGAACTCGTAAATAAATTGTTTCCAATGGGTACAATACTACTTATTAAATATTCATAAACCTCTGAAGCAATTTTTCCATTATAGGCTGCAAGTACACTCAAAAATAAAGAGTTATTCCTATAAAATGGCGTTAATTCATCCTTTTTTGGCAGTATTCGATGCGCTTCTTTAAACCTCTTATTATTAATTTTCACTTCATCTTCCTCTCTAAGAAAATAATATACTTCTCGTTTATTTGGAACACCAAAAAGCCATTCAGCCATTATCTTATTTTTATATACTGTAAACCCATAGCGATACTCAATCTCTTTTATAAAGGCAATTTGAAAAAAAATAGGTTCTTCCTCATTGTGTACATTTAGTTTAAAAAAATCTTGTGTTAATCTATTTAAAATGTATTTATCTGTAATGGAATTTTTTAATACATCCAACATAGCTATCATTGCCAATATCAAATTACTCTTTCCACTAGCATTTGCTCCATAAATAGCCTTAGATTTCACTAGCGAATCTTCTTCGTTAATTTTAAAAACATTCTGCTTATCTAATTCTGAATATCTAGATTTTATTTTTGCCGCAAACATTGGAAATGTCTGTAAATCTTTAAAAGATTTATAGTTTGCTAAGCTAAATTCTATTATCATAACTTTGAAATTTACGATTTTTTCACAAAAAACAATTTTATTTACTTAAAAACAAGTATTTAACTATTTTTGTTGTGCTAAACGCAATCATCTATTTCTAAAAGTATTTTCACAAAAAACGATTCTTTAACTAAGATTCTTTATTTTTGCCCTTCCAAAACCAAATCCCAAAACTATTTGTTCTGTTTCCCGTAAATCAAAACCAGCGATTTACAACAGCTAACTTTCCATAAGCTATATAATATTATAAAAATAATGGCAGCCCCATTTTGGACAGCCTCTTTTCACTATTATTACCAATAAGTATCTAATGTTAAATAACTGCCATTTTTGATGAGGCTATTTTTTCGTTATGCAAGGCTAAAATTCTCTGCATAGTACTACTACGGAGATAATTTTTAACACAGCAGAACGGAAAAAGAGTCCATCATAAAATGAGCGGATTATTTGACAATAGATACTTGTATTCAATTAGACCAACAAAAAATATGACTAAATCTGTAACGGACATTATCAAGGAACGCATCCTTGTTTTA
>CAZXYA010000671.1:0-4657 GCA_964644655.1 uncultured Saprospiraceae bacterium
CCAAACAAATAAACACAAAAACTACTTTTTAATACTACAAGTATATGGGTTTTATGAAGGTCATCCTATAGTTTGACTAAAAAATTGTGACATTCAAAACAATAAAAAAACATTTTTTTATTACTGATTATCAATTATTTACATGCAATTTCTGTTACACCTCTTTTTTAAAAAAAACTTTTTTTTACTGAAATAAAATTAAAATATTTTAGGGAATATGCCCTTTTTCAAAAAAAACCAAAGGAATAGTAAAATCTTACTAATTGTATATCCTAATCCCTATCGAAAAATAAGTAAATCTTGCCATATAAAAAAATAATCTTTTTTTGTATATCTTATACTTTATTTCTAAAATAATTAATATCCCTCATACTATACATTTTTCGACTAACAATTCTCAGTTCAAATAAATTTGATAGTTAATTGCTTTGATAGTACAGCGATTCAAAAGTTTCTTTAGATTCCGCTCGGTGGCTTCGCCGCCTCGCAGAAAGGGGTTTTAAGGTAGTGGTCAAAACAACTTATTTTTCCATCGTTCCTTGAAATAAAATAAATCTCTAGAAAATTAGTTGGCGAAAATAGTTTTAACAGGTGAATATTCTTTATTTTGCCTTTTTTTTAATTTCGATTAATGATAGATCACTTACATTATGAAAATCACCTACTACGGGCAATCTTGCTTCGCCATTGAAACACAGGGTAAAACTATTTTAACAGACCCATTTATTACTTATAATGAATTAGCTAAAGACATTGATGTCGATAGTATTCACGCTGACTATATTGCTGTCTCTCATGGGCATCAAGACCATATTGCAGATTTGGAATCTATTGCCAAAAGAACGGGTGCAAAGATTATCACCTCTTTTGAAATACATAATTGGGCGAACAAACAAGGCATGGAAAATACACATCCAATGAGTACGGGTGGTAAATGGACTTTTGATTTTGGTACAATTATGTGTGTGAATGCGGTACATGGTTCCAGTTTTCCTGATGGTTCTTATGCAGGCCCTGCTATGGGTTTTGTGATTTGGAATAAAGAAGGTTGTGTTTATTTTGCAGGGGATACTGCTTTGACGATGGATATGAAATTGATTCCAATGCTATGTCCTAAAGTAGATATTGCGCTATTGCCGATTGGTGATAACTTCACGATGGATGTCAAGCAAGCAGTTATTGCAAGTGATTTTGTGGAATGCAATAAGGTAGTCGGTTGTCATTATGATACTTTTGGTTTTATAAAAATAGATAAAGAAGCTGCCGTAAAGGCTTTTGAGGCTGCTGGAAAAGACTTAATTTTGTTGGATATTGGAAATAGTGTTACGGTTTAGTATATTCTAAGCTTTGCTTTTAAAAGCGGTGAATCTATATTCATCCGTAAAACCTACACAAAAAACAAAAAATGGGTAAAGTAATTGCAATTGCCAATCAAAAAGGTGGCGTCGGAAAAACAACGACTACCATTAATTTAGCGGCCTGTTTGGCTGTATTAGAGAAAAAAGTGTTGATTATTGATGTGGACCCACAAGGTAATTCGTCTTCTGGTGTTGGTGTTTTCCACGACGAACCCGAAGGAAGTACCTATGATTTAATGATTAATGATGGGGTTGATCCAACTACTTGCATTGTTAAAACGGATACGCCTAATCTTTATATCATTCCAGCTACCATTGATTTGGTAAACGCAGAAATGGAATTGGTTAGCAAATTTCAGCGAGAATTCATTGTCAAGAAGTTTATTGATAAAATTAAAGGGGACTTTGATTATATTTTCCTAGATTGCTTGCCTTCTTTAGGTTTGATTACGGTTAATGCCTTGACTGCCGCAGATGCGGTCCTAATTCCTGTCCAATGTGAGATTTTTGCCTTAGAAGGATTGAGCAAATTACAGGACACTATAGAATTAATTCAGGCACAACTGAACCCTGAACTAGAAATTGAAGGTATCCTATTAAGTATGTATGACAAACGATTAAGAATGGCCAATATCGTGGTGAATGAGATTAAGGAAAATTTTGAGGGCTACGTTTTTAAAACCGTCATTCATAGAAATTCAAGAATTGGCGAAGCACCAAGTTTGCACCAACCAGTTATTATGTATGACACAACCAGTAAAGGTTCGGTTAATTTTTTAAATTTAGCTAAAGAATTTTTACATAAAAATAATGCGCCATTGAGGGGAAGTGCAATAGCTACAGCAAAAGCTTAAATCGTTGCTTAGGCTTCTAGCCTGAGTAGCAAACAATCCTTTATACCGTATCATTCTACAGAGAAAACTATACTAAAAAACATTATCAAAAAAAATTGAAATGGCGAAGAAGCTAGACCTTGATAAAATGAAGAGTAATCTTCGAGGCAATATCAAAAGAAAATCTAGGGTGTCTTTTATTCCAACCCCAGCAGCACAAGAAACAGTAAAAGAACTAGCTAATACCGTAGCCAATATTCCTGTCAAAGATATTGAAGCCAATCCATTCAATCCTCGAACTGATTTTAATGAAGATGCCTTAAAAGAGTTAGCTGCTTCGCTAAAAGTACATGGTTTAGTTCAGCCAATTACCGTTCGGTCAATGCCAACTGGAAAATATCAATTAATTTCTGGGGAAAGGAGATTGAGAGCTTCTAAAATGGCGGGGTTAGCAGAAATTCCAGCTTATATTCGAGCAGTAGATAATGACCAAGAAATGCTAGAAATGGCATTGGTCGAAAATATTCAGCGGGAAAATTTAAATCCTGTTGAAGTCGCTATTACTTATAAAAGATTAATGCGAGAGTGTAATTTAACGCATGAGGATTTAGCCAATAGATTAGGTAAAGGTAGGACCACTATTACCAATAAAATGGGCTTATTGGAATTGCCGCCTGATATTGTAACGGCTTTGAGAGATAAAGAGATTTCAGAAGGGCATGCCAAAGCGATTAAAGGTTTGGAATATATAGAGGAACAGTTATTTGTATTAAGTGAAATTAAAAAAAATGACTTATCTGTTAGAGCTACCGAAAAATTAGTAGCAGGGATTAAAAATAGAGGGCCTGCTAAATCTAAAATCAAACAAGCAAATCCACATGCAGAAGAAATCCGAAAAATAGAAGATGAAATCAGTTCTTTTTTTGGGGTGAAAGTACAGGTAAAAGCTGATAGCAAAGGAAAAGGGAAAGTAGTCATTCCTTTCGGAAATTACCGCAAATTGGACGAGTTAATGAATCGAATTAAGTAAAGGGAGCCCTATTTCCCCTATCCTGTAAATCCAATTTAATCTTGTCATCCTGTAGTCTATGGATCCAAAAGAAATCCTCTCCGTTTTCTTAATTCTGTTCTCTGTTATCGATATTCCTGGTAATGTGCCGATTATTATTTCTTTGAAAGAAAAGGGAAAAATAATTAAGCCCGGTCGTGCTACGCTTGTAGCAGGTGGTTTGATGATTGCTTTTTTATTGGCTGGAGAAAGTTTATTAAACTTATTCGGTATTGATGTGCAATCTTTTGCCATTGCTGGTGCGATTGTCATTTTTATTATAGCTATGGAAATGATACTTGGAATAACCCTATTTAAAGAAGAAAATATTGAAAATGATACGTCCACTTCCATAGTACCGATTGCTTTTCCTCTGATTGCAGGAGCCGGTACGATGACAACCATTATTTCTCTAAAAGCAGAATTTCAACAAACCAATATACTGGTTGGGATTATCCTTAACTTAATTATCGTTTTTATCGTTTTGCGGTCTTCTAGTTGGATTCAACGAAAATTGGGCAAGGGCGGTGAAGCAATTCTTAGAAAAGTGTTTGGTATTATACTTTTGGCTATTGCTATTAAGTTATTTAAGTCTAATATTGGTTCTTTAAGTTAAGGATAAATGAGTCGATGAGTTAATAAGGTTATGAGTTGATGAGACTTGACACCTCATTCACTCATCAACTCACCACCTCATTCACTCACCTATTCAAAATCATTTACCCTGTCTTTACTCTGGAAAATTTCCCATACTCAGTTACCTCAACCCTCTTATATTTTGGGGACGATGCATATCCAACCTAAAAAGAATCCTAATTGGATAATGGCTTTTGAACCCTATTTGGCAAGTTGTGAAAGTTTTGCTACAGAATTTAATCTGGAAGAAGTAGATAATAATTTAATTGCCGAGTATGCACAAATTCCTAATAACCAATCGCTCACCGATTTTATTCGGCCCAAAAAAATTGCTAAATTAGAACGGATTTTTCTTAAATCAGCAGGCTTACCATTTCGAGGATTATTACATATGCGACCTTTATTTATCACCAATTTACTCACAGAGAAAATATTAACTGATGATAATAGCATCGCAATGGATAGTGAGTTGTATCAATTAGCGAAACAGTTGGATAAGGAATGCACAGGCATAGAAACCTTTGCAGAACAGCTAGTCATTTTGGACAAAATCCCTATCGCCTATCAAGTCAAATCTTTATTAAAAATTGGCAGAAATATCCAACAATTTAGAAAAGGCTTAAAACGAATGTTTAGCATTTATGAATCGGGAGATGTACAAAAAATTCATAAAGTCGCTAAAAAAGGTGCTGGTAAAATGAGAAAATTAATGCTTAACCGTCGAAATGAATTAATGACTGACCGATTTTCTGAAAAAATATATAAAAAATCAATATTTTGCG
>CAZXYA010000672.1:0-4655 GCA_964644655.1 uncultured Saprospiraceae bacterium
ACTATTTCGACGATGCCACTTTTGTGAAAATTTTCAAACAATTACATTCTTTTCTAAAGCCCAATGGTCGACTTATTGTCGGTAATTTTTGTTGGAAAAATGAGACTCGATATATGATGGAATTGGTGGATTGGCAGTTGTATTATCGGACTCGGGAGGAGTTGATGGCATTGGGGAAGGCTGCTTGTGGGGAAGAGGTGGCGATGGATATTTTTGAGGAGGAAGAGGGGGTTAATTTGTTTTTGCGGGTAAGAATTTAGTATTAGGCTCTTAACAGAGCTTTGAAACCAACAAATTATCGATATTTTGAAAGATGAATAATTTTTCATCTTCAATTTACACCGAAGGTGGCTCAAAATTGAAAATTGAATTTTACTTAAATTCTAAATGAAATTTATAGTTCGGAACATTCATTATACATTTTAAAGAAAATTCGATTATTAAAAACAATACCTATGAAGAAAATAACTAAATACCTTAAAAAAAATGATGAGTTGTTAAGTACTTTAGTGGCAATACTAACTTCAATTTTGTTCCTCTACAACACATTATCCCAAAGTCCACCCATAGATAAATATCAGTTCCTTAGAATTACAGATTGCTTAAATTTGATTATATTATTGGTAGCTTTTTTAGCAATTAAAAAACAAAATTTATTAATCGAGGATTCTGAATTTTCAAAATTGACAGAAGTTTTGAATTTATCGAAAGAAATAATAATAAACAAAAAAGAAAGAGTAAACGAATTGGTAAATCAGTTGGTAAATTCAATCAAGTGGTTCATTTTAGTATTATCAGGGTTCTATATTTTACAACTTTTTATGGACGTTACTTTGATTGAGAGGATTGATGCTCTTATTCAATCAATGCATGGAAAAGAATCAATTTTTGAATTATTCCAATTTAAGGAAGATGAACCATGCGACCCTAAAAATGCCCCAAACTCACTTTCTTGCCAAAATCTAAGTGCAGCTAAGTTTTTATCTCTTGAATTATTAATGAATTCAGCTAATTTATTTAGTGCGGCTTTTTTATTTACTGCCTTTCAAATACTTTTTGTAACAACCTTAAAAGAGGATAACAAAACTTGGGATTTAAAGAATCGAATTCCAATGGCCATTGCCATAGCAATAACTGGTATAAATCTGGTAATTTTTACTATAGGAATTAAAGGTTTTGATTTAAATATTACCTCGAACGCCATTAGACTTTTCGGTGGTCTTTATAATGGGGTGGCAATGGTATTACTTTTTAGTCGATTCATTTCAATGGAATTTTTCTTTCAAAAAGCTACAGCAAGTTTTGAACGAAATTTTTATCTATACGGAATCTTGTTAGCACTACCTTTGTATGTGGTCGTTCAGCCACTTTATGGTCTATTTTATAATCTTGATGCTCAAAGTACTGTACTTTTCAAAAGCATAGTTTTTTTAGTATGTCTTTGGGGTAAATTGGTTTTTCTATTTTTTGTTTATACAATGATCAATAAAAGATGGATACATGCCTACTTAATGGTATCACTTACTAATAATAAAACCATAGAATTTATTTCACAATCTATAGAAAATGTGGAGTTATTTTCTGCAAAAGAAAATTCTATGATAAAAAGAAAGAATAAAATGCCTAATAGTTAGTTCTCTGTGTTAATCTACACGGTCTATTTGAGTAAATAATTCTATTCCAGTGAGGCTTCTGTAAACTCTGGAAAACTATAAATCTAAATCATAATGCTCAATACAAGTTTTTATTGCCGAGTATAAAGAAGACTAAGCCACTTACAAAAAATCCATAATAACCTTAAAATTAATAAGATATTTTTGGAAACAAACACGATTCTAAATCCTCAAAAAAGCATTATGTCAGATTCAGAAAATAATAATCAAAATAAAATAAGAGAAGGGATTATTTTCTTCCTCCCAATAATTATTTTCTCTATTTGTATCTGTTTTATTAATAAGAAAAATGAAGTATTAATTACGCCTATTTATTATCTAAGTATCTTTTTAATATTAGCATCTTTTACCTATTTACTCCTATTTCATTTTTGGGATAATTTTAATAAAAGGCAAAAAATTGGAAATAAAAAAAATGAAAATTCCCGCAGTAGAACCTTCTTAACAATATGGATTGTTACCGCAGGTCTTATAGTTGTGGTGTTATTTGGAATTTTAGTTATATATTCTGGAAAAGAGGATGCAGCACAGTGGGCATTTACAGGCGTAGTACCACTTCTGGCTTCTTGGATAGGTACCGTATTAGCCTTTTATTTTGGTAGAGAGAATTTTGAAACAGCGACGAAATATATGCTTTCTCTAAGCAAAGAAACGTTAGATGATATTCCTGTTGAGAACATGATGATTTCTGAAAAAACCATGGTCTATTTAAAAATGAATGATTCGCAAACTAATGAAGTTTGGGGAAATAAAAAATTAAAGGAAATAATTGATTTTTTCACAAAAGTTCGGAAAGATAGAATTCCTATTCTATCAGATGATGGTCTATTGACTCCTAAATATATCCTTCACCTTCATAAATTAACAGAAGCGGATAACAAAGAGCAGACTTTATTTGATTTCTTAAACCAACATAAGGAAAAATTTAGGTTTAAAACAGAAAATGGATTCATTACAGTAAAGGCTAGTACTTCCTTAGAAAAAGCCAATAAATCACGAACTAATCAATCAAATTGTAAAGATATTTTCGTTACGGAAAATGGAGCTTCTAATGGTAAAGTTATCGGGTGGGTTACAGATATATTAGCCGTTCGATTTTTGACCTTAAAGCAACAAAAGTCTTTCGCTGTGTAAATTAATAAATTCAAATTAGTATAAAATAATTTTAGCCTAAATATTATTATGAAAAAAATTAGCAAAGCAAAAATAATCCTCAATATCCTAGAACATTACTCAATACATCAATTTAAAGACTTTATTAATAAAAAATCTCTGTAATAAGTTCAACCTAATTTCCTTAATAAAAACACCTAAAATGATAAAATTTATTACCGTACTTAATTCCGACTTAAATTTATCCTATTGGAGAGCAGTACAATGGGGATATACTTTAGATTCAGTTGATGAAAACGACTATTATACCGCTGGTACAAATATGAATTCACTCAAGAATGAAGGTGATGTTATAGTAAAAACTAAAGTAATTACAGAGTTAGTTACTAGAAAAAGAAATTCAGCGGCCATTATCCAACTTGATAAAAAATCAACTGATACCCTTAAATTAGCTAATAATAAAGCGACTAAATCTTTTCTTAAATTACATAATCTATGAAAAACCTTATACTATTAAGCATAATTGCTGGTTTATTATTTCCTGGATGTCGAACAAAAAGTAAATTAACCAAAAGATATAAGTCTTTTGAAATAATAAATAGTGATTCTTGGATAAAGAAAAATATAGAAGTTAATGCTTATTTTATCGAGGAAGAGAAAAAATCAAGTAGTAACAATCCCAAAACGATATTTGACTTGACTTCTAACGGTCAAGCTACTTTAATTCAGGAATTAGGAAAGAAAGATTCTACCTCCTCCTTACTTTTAAAGCATATCAAGCAGGATTTAACCAATCAAAAAAAATCAACGAACTCAGTTATTGATTATACTCAATTTAGAAAACGGCTAATAGTTTCTATCAGGAATAAAAGGTATTCCCCAGGGGATAGAATTTCAAAAATAAATATTACATTTAAGTTAAAACCTAATGTAAAAATACTTAGCTGTGATAAATTAATAACCGATTTCCAAATTCTTGAATTAGGTAAATTAAATTATAGTAATACCCAAAGTGCCGAATTAAACGGTAATATTGGTACTGAAAATAGCATAGAAAAATCTGTGAATCAAGATAATAGTTCAGAGATAACAAGAAATAGTACTTCATTAGGAGGAAACGGTAAATTATCAGCCACCCAATCCTTTTCAGAAGAAGTACTTTTGCAAAAAAGAAAGGTAGCCTTAAATGTGTCTATTAATGATAATGAGCTTACCATTTATCAAGAAAGCCTTCGAGGTAATGATTTGACAGGAAATGTAATAGCTGATATATTATTTGAAATTACAGAAGATGTTGAAGTGTCCAAAATTTATTCTTTTTCTAATTTGATGACAAAAAATGTCTTCAATGCACCTGATAAAATTAAAGTATCAGAAAAACGCATCTTTTATCCTGATATTTCAACAGGTATAGAAGCAGACATTTCCTTTGAAGCTTCCATTAGACATATTGAAAAAAATCATGATACTGAACCTGAATTTGACGATGTTGTTCAATTGTATTATGGCAAAGCTAGCAATATAGCACCCGAAGTTTTAGTTCCTAAATCCAAAACTCAGCCTTATCTGTGGTTTTTAACTGTTCAAGAGAAATCCATTGAATTACCCGTTCAGGTTATTTCACCTTCTTCCCCTAATCCAGGAGATATTATTTTTGATTCTTATAGTCAAGCTCAAGAATTTCTAATCTGGTTAAAAACAATACAAAAAGATTTGAAAGGTCTTCAATTTGGGAATAAATATTATTTAAAAATGCCTAATAATACATCAAAAATAAATGACATTAAAATAACTGCATATAATTAAGTCATGTAAGGGCGCAATTGGGATTTGTCCCCTAGAAATAGTGCCGCTAGGTACTTAACATGG
>CAZXYA010000673.1:0-4650 GCA_964644655.1 uncultured Saprospiraceae bacterium
TACCAATAAATGTGGTTTTAATTTGTTCTTATTCGAGGCGCTAAAAACGGAGTTACCCGTACGGGTAATGAGTATTTTAGCAACGATGAAGAAGGTCAAATTAAAGTCGCAGAATTGGTAGATTATATTTTTCCTATTCCCTTAACCATTCAATATATTTTAGATAAAAATCGAGTTAGTGCTTTGGTGCTAACTCGATTTTTTTATGCATCCTTGATCCAACTGTGATAGACGAGCTAGGAGGATTCACTACGGATTTGGACAGGATTTAACGGATTTACACGGATTTTCTATGAGGAGGTTGATAAATAAGATTACTTAACACAGATGTTACTTAACACAGATAGAAGGAAAAAGATGTTTCCTTATCTGTGTTAAAACAACATCCGTTTTAAATCATAAAAATCTCCAAAATACTTCATCCGTGTTAGTACCAATCCGTGTTATATCATAGATAACTTGTGCTTCTTATTTTTTATCCGTTTCTTAGCAGTCTGTATAACAATCCTGTTAATCAATCTTAAAATTCTGTCATCCTGTGAATGCTAGACCCTATATCCTCGCCGAAACGAATTGGAAAACCGTAAAAGCAACCGATTATAAAGTAGCCATCTTACCTTGGGGGGCCACCGAAGCTCATAATTACCATTTGCCCTATGCAACCGATAATTATCAAGTAGATTATGTTGCTGCGAAAGCTGCAAAGATAGCTTGGGAAGCAGGTAGTAAAGTGATTGTCTTACCTTGTATTCCTTTTGGAATCAATACTGGGCAATTGGATGTCAAACTATGTATGAATGTCAATCCGAGTACGCAAATGGCGATATTAAAAGATACCGTAGATGTGTTGGTTCGAGCTAAAATTGACAAATTAGTTTTGCTAAACGGGCATGGTGGGAATAACTTTAAAAACATGATTCGGGAGCTGTCTTTTCATTTTCCAGAAATGTTTATTTGTTGGGCGAATTGGTTTCAAGCAGTTGATTGGAAACAATATTTCGATGACCCCGGTGACCATGCAGGAGAAATGGAAACGAGTGCTATGCTACATATTGCGCCTAATTTAGTCCGACCATTAGCAGAAGCAGGAGACGGGGCAGCTAAACGATTTAAAATTAAAGCTTTTAAAGAAGGTTGGGTAACGGCACAGCGACAATGGACTAAAGTAACTGCTGATACAGGAGTGGGGAATCCTTATCCTTCTACGGCAGAAAAAGGGAAAGTTTATTTAGCGGATTGTGCAAAAAATATTGGGCAGTTATTAGTGGATTTGGCGACTACGCCGAATGAGGAGCTGTATGAGTAAGCATTGATTTGCTAAATCTCGCAGATTTAGTAAATCTAAAATCTAGCTATTTTTAAGATTTACTAAATTCTGAAAATTTAGCAAATCGGTCAATTTAAAAAATAACCTCCGTAGCCCCCCAACCATATCTAGGATGATATTCATTTTTAAAAGTCGTCACCTCTGGCATTTGTATCAAGCGACTGGCAATCATATTCTTCAATTTTCCTTTTCCAATACCGTGAATCACATAAATTCTAGGAACACCTAAACGGATGGCTTTATCTATATACTTTTCAAAATGATCCAATTGTAGTTGTAATTTTTCGGAACTAGACATCTTTCCTTTTCGACTGGCTAAGTTTTCAATATGCAAATCTATTTCCCCTTTAAAATTGGCATATTCTTCTACGTTATGGACATTATAGGAATTATTCCTAGATTTTTGGTACTGGACAGGGCGTACATTTTTTTGGGTGTACGATTTTAAGTCTTCTTCCTTATCAAGCTTCTTCGATGCAAGGCTATCAAATAAAACATACAAGTGAACTGCACGATCTAATAAAGGGGCAATCTTCACTTTTTTGAAAAATTGTTTGGCTTTTATTTTAAGTGTTTTTTGTTGTTTGTTGCCTGTCCCTGCTGTTGTTACTTCCCAACATTCTATCTCATAAGTAGGCGTATCATTCAATTGGTCAAATAATAAATCGGCTAATTGGTAAGAAGCATAGGCAGTTATTTTACCATGCGTTTTTTTAGTGGATTGATTCGGCAAGTTCCTTTGTGTACTAAAAATAAATTCGGAAGCCATATCATTTAGTAAAAAAACCTCATAATGGGTCGTCAAGCCTTCTATGTCATATTTTGGATCAAAGGCCAATTGCAAGCCTTGGCTTTTAAATGCCGCATAGTTATCCGTGGTAGCAGGAGCAGCATATTGGATGATTTTTTCTGTGGGAGTTGCGGCTATAGGAGTAGGGTTCGTTTTTGTTTTAGTTGGTGTTTCCTGATAGTCTTGTTCTCTAATCAGGTCTTCTTCAAAAATAGGAATTTCCATTTGCTGCGTTGGTATCCATACATTGAGCATACCATCTGCCAACATTTCGGTGACTTCTCCTTGGTCACCTGTATGTTTTAACCTGACTTTTGTTCCTATTGCAAAAAGCATGTGTTTTGGTTATTGTTTTATGGGTCTTTGACAAATCCCTCTGAGGCATCTCAGAGGGATTTGTCAAAGACCCATTTATTTTTTAGTGTGAATGTAAAGTTAGGGATAATGAATTAGATTATTTGGTAATATTTTGGAAAGTTGTTTTAAAAGTATTAATATTAAGTGTTTGTAATTGGCAGCAAAAGTTGCTGCCACTACGAAGGTGTTGTGTGTAATTAGGGAAAAAATGAGCAAACAACATAGTAGAAAGTCATGGAAAAATGGAATTGAATAAAAGTAGAAGACATATAGTTTTTTATGGGCTAACGATAGCAATTTTAATCTTTGGATTGAAATGGTTGCAATGGAAGTTTCTAATATTGGACAATGCAATAGATATATATTGGATCAATTGCTGTTGTATTCACGATTTTTGGTGCATGGATTGCTTCTCAAATCATTAAACCAAAGACACAAACTGTTTTTATAGAGAAAGAAATCATAGTTCATCAACCCAAAAAATTCATCTTAAATGAGAAGGAGTTAAATAGACTGGATTTAACAAATCGAGAATACCAAATTTTAAAGCTGATAGTAAAGGGATACAGCAATGCTGATATTGCAGACCAATTGTTTCTCTCAATAAGCACAATAAAAACTCATGTTTCAAACCTTTATACTAAGATGAATGTAAAAAATAGGTTTCAGGCTATTACTAAATCAAAAAGAATAGAAATTGTAGAGTAAAGGGGCTAATACTTTGGTATGAAAATGCTGATTTTGAATAATTGGTACCAAAGTATGAACGATTTTGTTCATCAATATTTTAGTTTTGCAGTAAAACTTAAAATTTAATATTTATGAAAAAAATCATCCTAATTTTCGGTTTGGTGATAGGCGCAATATTAACGGTCAATTCGATTATCCATGTCAACATGATGTATTCCAATCCTGATTACAAAGGAAATGATGTAGTAGGATATGCATCACTGGTCATCATATTTTCCTTAATTTATTTTGGAGTCAGGAATTACAGAAACAATCATCTTGCTGGCAAAATTAGCTTTCTTCAAGCTTTTAAAACGGGGGCATTAATTTGTTTGGTTGCATCTACGATTTATACTGTTTTTGGCCTCTTATATTATTACTTAGTTATCCCAGATTTTATTGACGTTTTTTCTGAACATATGATAAGAAATAGCGCACCAGATGAAGTTGAGGCTATAACTACTCAAATGGCGGATTTTAAAGAAATGTATAAGAATCCTCTATTCGCTATTTTAATTACCTATCTTGAAGTACTGCCTGTTGGAATGATAGTCGCTTTATTTAGTGCTTTTATAGTCAAGAAAAATAAAAAGGAATTGTTATAAATTTATCTGTGACAAGCAAAAAAGAAAATAACTAAATTTACAATGCCAATTGAAATATTTCTTATTTCCAGCCACTCTAAAAAATATCTACAATTAATTGAGAGTGTAAAATAAGCTTAAATGGTGGGCGATACTTTGAAAGTATCGCCCACCATTTAAGCTTATTTTACGGCTAGGATTTCCTTAACAAATAGCAAGCATTTTTTAGGGTGATTTTAAATTATTTTATAATCAACTAATAATAAATCAACCTTTTAAAGTATAAATCATCAATTAATATGGAAGCATCTAAAATTGTCACCCTTAGTATGGATATAGCTGCCAGTCCATCCAAAATTTGGTGTGTAATTACGGATAAGAGCTACGCTAAAGAATTAGGAAATGAATTTGATAAGAATGCCTTTGTTGAATCAGATTGGAAACTTGGATCTAAAGTCCATTTCAAATATGAACCAGATAAGCTTGTAAGTACAGGAACTATCGGGAAATTGATAGAAAAGGAACTCATACAAATTGATTATGATTTCTCAGGTTTTAAGTATGTAGAAAAATATGCCATTAAAAAAGAGGAATCGATTTGTCAACTTTCCATTTATGCTGGTCCTTATACTGCAGATTTTGAAGCACAAAAAGTTGTTTGGAAAAATTGGCTATCCAAAGTAAAGGAATTAAGTGAAAAATAGGTAAATTCTCAATACGCTCGTCAGGAGGATAGCCATATCAAGCCTGGACTTGATACCTGCCTGCCGGCAGGCAGGTTATCGGCGTTCGATGTTTCAAGTCTCCAGACCATAGCCGTCAGGCTAAGAGAAGTTTCAAGTAGAAATGGAAAAATGTAGTCG
>CAZXYA010000674.1:0-4647 GCA_964644655.1 uncultured Saprospiraceae bacterium
TATTCAATGATTTAACAGTATTATAAAGCGACTTTTCTTGTCGCACCGCTGATGCTCTGTTATGGGCATGTTTTCTTTATTTATCGAATTTGATTTCTTTTTTTATGATAGTCAGTAATTCATTTTTGGTAATTCCATTTTTGCTATTTATGCTAACATCAATCCAAATATTGTCATAAGGCATAGTTCCTTCTATTTGTAAAGAATCGATAAGTTGGAAGATGCTAATATTATTTGCCTCAATTGAATAGATTGAGTCGTTTTTTAATTTAGAATTATATTGGGTCGATTCTTTGTCAATGTACATTAGCTCATTAATGTTCATTGACAATTTATTATCTGAAATTCTCACTATATTCTGGTTATGAAAAAAAATTAATCCAATCAAGACAAAAAACAGATTAAAAGCACCATGCTGAATGATTGACCAAATAAATCCAAGTTTGATTCTACTATAACTCAAAATCAATCCACCAATCAATTGACTACCAATTATTACTGGTGATAATATATAAAAAACTGGTTCTTTATTCTCAAAATTTGTTATATGGATTAGACCAAATACTGCAATCAAAGAATACAGAAAATACTTAAATATTGAATTCCAATTATTTTTCAACCAACCTTTTGTAATCCAATTAATTAATCTCGCCAAATAATTTCTCTCAAACCGTAATGGAAGTCTAAATATAAATTCTTCAATTATAGGCATCAATAAAACTACTATTGAAATTAGTAATATTGGATTCCAATCAATTAATGGCTCTTCGAGTTTTACCACATAATAGTGAATCAAATATGTCAATCCAACAAAAGGAATTGAAATTATTATATCCAGAAATAGCAATTGATTCATCAAAATAAATTTCTCTTTAAATGATAAATCCATTCTCTTTTCATCTGGATTCTTTATCCAATCAAATATATTTTTCCATCGTTTTTTCATTGTTTTTAATTGCCCATAACGTCCCAGCATACCCGCAGTAGCCGACGAATGGAGGCTATTGACGGGTATGCCTTGTTGTGTGCTGGCTTGATTTTGATTCTACTCGTCTTATATCTTTTTTAATTGCTGACGAAAGTTTCGTCCAATCAAATTGAGTAGGTTTTTTTGAGAATTCTTGCCAAGCATTATCTAAGTATTCAATAAATATCTTCGCTCTTCCAATTCTTTCTGAAATATTAAAAGTGTCTTGTATCTCTTGTCTTAAAGCATCATCAAATACAGGCGTATCTACAATTATAGCATCGATATATGTAAATTGAGAACATAAATAATTTAGATGATATGCTCCTGTAGTGGTAATCCTTAATGAAGAGGGTAGTTTATCTGTAGAAATAGCTGTACCTCTTCCAGAAGTTTCTATTAGTTTTTTGCTAATTGCTTCATTTATTGATTTATCTACTTGGTCTATTGTGAAATTAAGCCCTTGTAGATGATTCGAGACTTGAACAGTTTCTGCGAAACCTTTATCTTTTCCCGAGGTTACCTTCGAGTTCAGTATAGAAAGTAAAATCAGAACTAAAAAATGTTCTTTCTTATCTTCATAGTTTATATCAAATAGATTTACAATGTATGAACTCTCTGGGTCAAAATGTTTGTTATTACCATATATTACAGCTCTGATGAATTCATGAAGTGGAATCGTATATCTTCCTTGCTTCTTATAAATATCGACAATCTTTTGTGTATTCACATGACCACTTCCTAAAAAATTCTTTACGATGTCGATTCCCAACCTTATGTTCCCATTACATATGTTATCAATGAAAGTATATAAATCGTAATTATTCTCAAACGAATAAATTAAGACTTCAATTAATTCCCCTAAAGTAGATAAATTAAGTCCAACACTTCCTTCAAATTTGGCTAATGGAATTTCTCCATTTGTAATTTTTCTTGCGAACTCAAGTCTTTTCTCTATTACATTGTCTAGACGTGGAGGTGCTATAGTAAAAGCTTTAGGATGGTATCCACTCAATGCTCCTTCTTTTATTGAATTATGAAATGTTTCAGGTCGCAACGAAACAAATACAGTAACTGGTTGCCAATTGTCAGCTATTTCTTGTGAAATTAGAAAAGCCATTTGTTGAGTATCATAATCTCTTTGGTCGCAGTTATCAATAAAAATGACAATCTGTTTCTTTCTTCCTTTAGCAAGGTGGTAAAGTGCAGATTTGATATGTTCGTTTTTATTTTTTTGCCTTTCTTCAAAAAAACTTATAGTTAAATCAATAGCTTTCTCATGTCCTCTCTCAAAGTATTCTTTATGTATTCCTTTCTTATATCTACTGAATTCTTTATGATAAATTCCATGAACGAAATCATGCTCGAATATATCAATTGAATATTCTTCTAGTAGTAGTCGAATTATCTCATCTAAAATTGCATCTCTTATATCTCGAGATAACACAATACTACTTCCCAAATCAATCTTCAATGTTATACAATCTTTGAATATTTCGGGTGCTTCTACTTTGATTAAGTGGTTTATGAAAGTGGATTTACCCGCACCAACATCTCCAATTAATAAAATTGGTCTTCTACTCATACTATGAGCAGAAATATCTTTAAAATCTTTATTTACTCCTTTTTTACCTACTGCTGATTGAACGTCTAATCCTGCTTTATTTTCTTCGAATAAGTTTTCATAACGGGATTTAAGAATTTCCTTACTAACTGTTGCATAATTTGATAAGGCACCTGCATTACAATAACATTCTTCCAAAAACAGGTGTTCTAAATCTTGATAACGAATAACATCCTCTAATATTAATTCACTCAAAATTTGGAGATTTGTTTGAAAAGAATTCCTGTTCTGTATGCCAGGATAATATCCTATTATCGAAGATAGTTTTGCAGGTAATTCTGGTAATGAAATCCCACATAAAGTGTTCTTTAATTTTTTGCTTTTTATACCATTCTTTGATAAAAAGTTCCATAAATCTAAGAAATTACCTTCCATTTGCTCGAGACTGGAAAACACAAGTGCTTTCCCTTCTAGTGGTGGAACACCATCAAGACGATTAGCAACAAACGCTACTAACTGCCAACCATTGGAAACAACAGCAATCTCAACTCCACGCATATTACAATAACCACAAGCTTGCTCAATTGCTTCTTTGAATTTAGTATTATCTTTACATAAGCCTTTTATTGAGTATTGAATACCTTTTTTACCTTCTGGTAAGACAAAATAATTACCTTCTCTTTTAGCTTCCAATATTACTGCAGGACGAGATAGACTAATTGTATAATCTGTATATTCCCCTTTATAATTCTCTTCTGTCTTGATGTCTCCTTTATCCCAATCCAAACAATCCAATAACAATGTATCAATTAAATGAAATCTGGTAGTGTCTTCATTTCTGTCACTATCAGTATGTTTTTTATTCCACTCAATTAATTCACTTAAATTTTCTCTACTTTTTTCGTAGGTCATATTGGTTTTTTTTTGTTTTTTTTGCTTGCACACAACGGACGCGTGCATACGGCGTAGCTGGCGGCGCACTTGCTCAGCTTTTGCTGAACTGCGCTGGCTTTCACTGCCAGCTATGATCGTTATGCATTGTGTTACGTTGCAGTACTTTTCATCCGCGCATAGCGGGGAAAAGATCGACCGCATAGGGAGATGCCCGAATGGGCTATTGCAATGTAACGTCCACGTGCAAACGCAGTAGCTGGCGGCGGGTGGCTTTTGTGTTTAGCTTTCACTGCCAGCTATTGCCGTTTTGCACTCTGTTCGACCCCGTGTTCTTTTTGAATTTATAAATTAACTTTTATGAGGTCCTAATTATCAATTTCCTCTTTATCTTGTAGGTCAAGTATTTTTTCTGATTGTTTGTAATAATACATCAATTGTGTTTCTCGGGCTACAAGTTCATGCATACGATTTGACATTAATTCCAAGTTTGATTTTGCATCCTTCTCTATATTTACATCTTTTGAAAAGAATAATTCAAACATCTCATCTGCCGGTTCAAACGTCCCTTCTTGTTGGTTGTATATTCTAGATAGAATTAACAACTTATCATAATCAATTTTCATAATTAGAGGATGGGATTTAGCAATATCCCAAGCATCATTGGCTGGCGACCTACCCATAAAAGTTCCTTTAGTAAGGAGTTTTTCAAAAAGGAGAAATTTATCATTAATGAAATCCTCTATAAATACTGAATCCTTAGAAAGGCTATCTAAATTTCTATGCATTTCTTGATGATAGGGTACAAATTCTTCCAATAGTGTTATATTGTCTTTTACTTCAGATTTTATTTGAGTTAATAGTTCTTCTGATTCTTTTCTTTTTTTTCTTTCCTCAATTCTTTCGCTTAAATATAAACCAAGTACTACGCTAAATACAATCAAGGCTGCTTGACCTATATATTGTTTAAAAGTATTATGTTTTCCCATTCTTATAAAAATTTAAGACTAACCAAGTGTATTAATCAATGGATTTTTTTTTGATTTGAAATAATTGATTTTAGGTTACAAATTCAAATTACGAAGCAATTAAATCTAGTTTAGTAATTTACGTTTTGATATAATCAAATCTCTTTTGATTCGATTGTTTTTTGTTTTTCTTCATGGGGTCGAACAAATTGGCTACACGCAAACTTGCGTGTAGTAAGGTTAGGTACGCAACTGTA
>CAZXYA010000675.1:0-4647 GCA_964644655.1 uncultured Saprospiraceae bacterium
ATTCATGTGTTTAGCTGACAATTAAGCGTTTTCTCAAAAAATGTCGGTGTGTATTTATATAAGTAACGAGCAAATAATAAGTGGTGCATTTGGAGCTAGAAATTTTGTTCCAAGACTAGGCATTTTTTTTAAGAATAGCCTAGCTATTGTTCAAAAAAATAACGACGTATTGGGGCAAAATTTCAGTTCCTAAATGCGTTAGTTATTTTTTACTCGTTACTAAGCAGCAAGATAGGTAGGAAATATGGGAATTTCAATTTTTAATTCGGTAAATGGTGAATATTCCATCATTGACACCACAGATACATTAAGGGCATATACTAGTAGTGGGACAAAATAACTTTACATTCTTCTTGAGTCGGAATGTAAAGTTATTTTTCTTGCGTCCCCTAGAGTACACTATAACAAATAAAATTTGACATTCCACCTCGCCGCCTGCGGCGGCTCGGTGGGGGATTTTTAAGGGTGAACAAACCTAGATTTTCCAAAGGAAAATCTAGGTTTATTCACCCTTAATATCTCTTTTGCGAGGCGGCGAAGCAGCCGAGCAAACTATAAGAAAATTTCTGTTACAATGTAATAGAGTATGACTAACGCTAGAAGATATATCGCTACAAACAAGGTCTTTTATATTCTTTTCCAATAAGGAATTATATTTTTTGCTGCACCAACGCCAATCGCCGATTCATCACATAAAACCAAAGGGGTTGAAACATGGCTAACACCAACATACCTGGGTATCCCGTTGGCATTTGTGGACTAGCAGGCATAGATTTTAAAATCTGATATTTTTTACTGCCATTATAATGATGGTCCGAATGACGAGATAAGTTAAATAATACTGCACGACCTAGTACATGGTCAGAATTCCAAGAATGATGGTGACGCACAGGTTCGTATTTACCACGTTTGTTCTTTGCTCTTAATAAACCATAATGCTCAATATAATTAACAGATTGTAATAACCCAATTCCAATCATTGCGGAAACAACAAAAGCAAGCAGTACCGTTAAACCAAAGCAAACATAAATACCCGTCAGCAATACGATATTCGCAATAGAATAACCAACCATTCTATTATTCAGAGAAAAAATGGATTTCCCTTCATGGGTCATTCGGCTATTTTCTAATCGCCATGCCTCGGCATAACTTCTAAAATGAGAGGTAAACCAGAAAGTATATAATAGTTGCCCTTTGGCAGCGGTTGCGGGATCTTTAGGAGTGGCTACATTTAAATGGTGACCACCATTATGATAAGGCAAGAAATGGGTATTTAAAGAGGTTAACAGTAAAATTTCTCCTAGAAATTGCTCAGTTCGATTTAATCTATGTCCCAATTCATGTCCTACATTAATCCCTGTGACACCACACATTAAGCCCATCGAAAATACCCTAGCATTAAACTCCATCGTCCCAAAAGGCGTATGCTGTATCACTACTAAATAATATCCTAACAGCATTAATTGAACTGGGACGGCTAAATATAATATCCAATCATAGATAGCTTCATTTTTTTCATCCGCAGCAATTTTTTCGTCCCAATTTGCGGCATCTACTGGTAAGAATAACTCTAAAAAAGGCAATAAGAAAAAGAAAAGAAAAACAGGTAATAGGGTCATCATACCTGTTGTCGTAAAGGAAATATAAGTACTAAGCGGAAGGAGGTAAACAAAAAAGTATTTTAATCTGTGCATACTGGTCTTATTCTGTTGTGTGTATAGTTTAGTTGGTAAATATAAAAAGAAACCTGCCAAATTTCCAAAAATTCTGATTGTAACGTCTCTTTCTCTTTAAATACTGCCCCTTACTATCGCTTCATTTTTGAGCCAAAAACAGGTCGTAAAAACAAGCCAATTTTAGCATAAATATATCCAAAATCATTCCCTAAAAACACCCTATTACGGGGGTCTATAGTTGGAGCGATAATGGCTTCTTTGATATTTCGATTATAGCCTACCTCTGCATTTATCCACAATAATTTACCAATTGCCTTCTCTGCATTCACATAATATCTAAGGTTTTTACTTTTGAAGGCGAGGGCATCATCCGTATGCTGCAACACAGGGATTTCTTGGTCCATGAAAGGGGTTCTTGTACCAATCCTTGCTCCTGCTATAATGGAACTTTTATTGGAAATAACATAACGAAATTGAGCAGAAATAGGCAAGATGACTTCTAGATTTAAATGACTTCCCAATCTAGTGAAATAAGCCACGATTGGTACAATTGGTCGAGGAATATTTTTCCCGATTATCCCTAATCCCCCAATTAAGAACATTTTGTCTTTTGTTATTTTTAAGGGCAAAGTAGCACTAATAATCCCCCGATTGCTCCTTTTTTGAAAGTTGGCTAAGTTTTTTCCAGAAGCAGAAAAAGCACCTGCTATGGTTAGCTTCTTTTTCCATTTTTTGAAAAGAAATTGTTGAGAGACATTAAAAGATATATTGGCACTTGTCGAAGTACTTTCTATGTCCTCAATTAATACTCGTTCATTGAAAGTCGTCGCCCCAATATTATCTTTAAAAATATTATAGGCAAAGTTCACTTTGGCAGAAAAACCTTTGCGCTTTCTAATCAATGGCAAAGACCCATGAATGGTATAATTTTGTCCATTCTTTAAAGGTAAGTTCAATTCATTTTGTGTGAAGGTCTGGTATTTTCTATCATGTGGAAAGGCATTTTCTATGTTTACGCCCAATAGGATGGGCATGGCGGCAAATGCTTGGACAGGTATTTTCTGTTGAACGATAGAATCTTGTTGGCGTTGTTGTGCAGTTGCATTAAAAGAAGCAAGCATAAATGCGAGTATAAATATATACTTGATGTTCATTTTTTTAGTTTTAGTTTTCTCAAAAAGGGGTTTCAGTACTTGTTAGGAATTTATACTTTGGGCTAACAACGCTCTCCAAAAAGCAGCAGTTCCCATTTTAGAGAATCACGAAGTGATTGAACGGGAATAACACCGTATGAAATGCGGTGCGCGCAAGTTTCGGAATAAAAACCTTACAACTCTGGAAGAGTTGAATGTGAATTTTCATGTTAAACTCTTCCAGAGTTGTGAGATTAAGTGAAGGATATCACTATCTTCCCGCATTTCATACGGGGTTATTGACATTTAATCCCATTCGGGTTTTTAATTTAACTCCGTATTTTAATCGGAGATTGTTTTTATTCTAGATTGGAAACTGCTGTCCAAGAATAAGGCGGCTATAAATCACCGCCTTATATTAGGGTTACACAGGTTAATCCTCTCTGTACTATAGGGTTTTGTTTTATTTTTAATCATTTCACAGCTCAGAGAGCTGTGTTACTTACATCGAATCCAAGGTATTTCAACGCCACCAATCCAACCCGTAGGAGATCCTTTAGACATCACTTGACCATCTGCAAATTGATCTTCATAACCAGTTTTTACTTGTAACCTAAATTCGACATTTATCCATAATTCATTGTTGATGATTTTGCTATCCAAGACTTTTACTAATTCGCCTTGAAAATGTGGGCCTTCTATTTTAGCGGTTGTACTTGGCGCAGCTCTTAATTCCACTTTTTTTGTTGCCAACCAGCAGTATTCTTCGGTCGTAATCTCACTATATCGCTCATTTAGCGCTACTACCTCCGCATTAAATCCTCGATTAATCACAATTTCCGTGATTTTGGTCGTCGCTGGGATTTTGGCAATATCTACATCGTAACTGAAATTAGCCACATCCAAGCGGTAAGATAAATTATTATCCGTCGCATAAGTTCTCCCTTCAATTTCAGAACCATGAACTTCCAAATTTGGCAAAGCCTTGCTTAAAGCTTGAAAGGTACTGTTTATTTTAATCCCTTCTGCAGTCGATGCCATTTGTGTTTCCACCGTAATGTCCCCTACTCTACTTTCCGCTTTTGGGTCTGGTATAAAATAACCCGCAGGATTATTATTAAAATCTTTGATTCGATATACCTCAAAAGTGCCTTCGCCAGTCCGTAATTGTTCTTTTTGGATATAGTCGGTATGGTCCGAAATTTTGTCTCCAATGGTAATGCCTCTAAAAGCATTATTATCAATCGTCAAAAAAGTTCTAGCTGTTTCTACTTCAATGATTTTTTTCACCATTAACTGTTTTTCATTATTCAAAGTAGAAGGTATGCCGCTAAAAACGACCTTATCATTTATATTAACTTGTTGATAATTGTCTGGACCACCTACATTGACGATACTCACCAATGCTGCATATACTCCATTGTTCAAGGTATTGACGGTAGCGGTGTATCCGTCTTTGCCATAACTAATCGCTGTTATTTGTCCCCTAATCGTTTGACTTTGTGGACTAGTTATACTGCTTTTTGCGGTTTCTCCTTGCGGTGCCTCCTCACAAGCAATTAAAGTCAAAAAACTAAAAATGAAGAGGATTCCTTTTAATGGTGTCATATTCTTTTTTTTTAAGGTAAGTAAATGATTTTTTGTAATTACTTAGGGGTGTAAAGGTTAAAAGGTACATAGGTACAAAGCTGTCTACAAAAGAGACTCAAGTGGCTAAAAAGGTAAGTTAGGTTTGTCCTTTGTACCTTTAAACCTCTGTACCTTTACACCCTCTATTTCTCAAGCTAAAAAAGTCGAAGGACTATCGCCAAAATATTGTTTAAATTGCTTAGAGAAAT
>CAZXYA010000676.1:0-4641 GCA_964644655.1 uncultured Saprospiraceae bacterium
TATACTCAAAGCAAACCTTACACCACTTTGGTAAATGTATATAAAAAACGCTCTAAAAACTAGAAAGTTGCCCAGCCATAAAATACAACAGCAGTCCTTTTACATAAAAGACTGCTGTATGGGCAGATTTGCTAAATTTTGAAAATTTAGTAAATCTTTGATAGAATGAACATGATGACACAATAGATTTAGTAAATCGAGGAGTCTATAAATTACTGCAATCGAAATTTGACAGGTAAATTAAACTGAACTCGAACAGGTCGAGCATTTTGCTTGCCTGGTGTCCATTTTTCATCCATATTGTTCATTAACTTAACCACTCTCAAAGCTTCTTTCCCCAATCCACCGCCAGGGTCTTTTACAATTTCTAAATTCGTTAGACTTCCGTCTTTCTCTACCACAAATCGAATAACAGCAGTCCCCGAAATGCCATTTTCTCTTGCCAAGGCTGGATAATTTAATTTACTAGATAAAAAAGTCAATAAGGCTTTATTAGAACAAGCATCTTTCGCTTTTTTGTCTCCAACTACACAGCCAGGGAAACGAGGCATTTGCTCGGCGAATATCATTGGCGTATTATCCTCTTCCACAGGAGGCGGTGGCAAAGTTGGTTTCTCTGGCACTTTTGCTATAGGCGCTGGTGAAGGCGATACAATGACTTCCTCTTCTTCCTCCAAACTACCATCCACAAATTCTGGTTCTTCGTCTTCTAATTCCTCCATATCTACTTCTTCAATTGCTGGCGGTGGTGGCGGAGGCGGTGGTGGTTTGGGAGGGTCTATCGTTCTAGGGACCTCATTATCAATAATATCTTCTACAAATGTCTCCCCTAACTCAAATTTAGCCGTTTCATAAGTCGTGTAATTAAAAGCTAAAACAACGAATGCCAATGACAACATCATGCCTACCCGTAAAAAAGTATTGCTCCATTTGAAAACATTAACTTCCGTATATTTATTTCGGGAAGATATGGTTGTATCGGTTTTTTCAAATTGTTCTTGCTGGCTCCGTTTCGCTAATTGAAAGCGAACCAAATAGATTAAACCGATAATTCCTGCAGCCAGGGCAAATAATGCCCAGCTGATAGCGGTGCTATCTAGTAGTAAATTCATAAACAAAATTTTAAATTAAGGAATAGTGTTATTGGCTAAAACAATCGCTTTGTTTTAGTTATTTTCATTTGGCAAAAGCGGACTTTTAAAAATAATTAGTTTAAAAATTAATGGTAATTGGTATGTCTATAAAGATGTATAAATCAATTATTCTGGTGTATCCTCAATCAAAAAAGAATTTGTAACTACTTAGGGGGGTGTAAAGGTACAGAGGTTTAAAGGTACAAAGGACAAACGGGGTAGTTTATTTGACCATTTGGACTCCCTTTTTTAGACACCTTTGTACCTTTAAACCTTTATACCCCTAAGTAGTTACAAGAATTTTAAGTGATAACTGATGTTATCCGATTAATTAGGCTGTATTACTTATTCGCTGGGAAAACAAATCAGTTGGGAAACTAGTGGCTAATTGTTCAAGTTATAATATCCTGCCATTGCCATAAATACAAACTAGCTACGGTGCGATAAGGTCGCCAAGGTGCTGCAATTTCTAATAATTTCTTTTTTAAAGCTCGCCCTTTTTCAGTTACTTGATACATTGCTACCATCGAATTTTTGATCACTAAATCATCTAGCGGTAAAACATCCATTCGTTTTAAAGTGAACATTAAAATCATCTCAACTGTCCATTGACCTACGCCTTTGATTTGGGTTAATTGTTGGATAATAGCTTCATCTGTTTCTGTTGACCAATCTTTGTCAATCAGTTGATGTGCTAGAAAAAAGTCAGCTACATTTTTAATGTATCCCGCTTTTTGACGAGATAGCCCTGCGGCTCTTAATGTTCCTGGTGAAAATGCTTGAATCTGTTTTGGATTGGGAAAACCAGCTTCAAATAAGGCCAAAAAACGTTGATGAATGCTAGTGGCAGCTTTGCCTGATAATTGTTGGAAAATAATGGAGCGAATTAATGCTTCATAAACACTTTTTTGTGGGCTTCTTGCTTTTAAAGCTATCCGTTCTATGAGTGGTTGCAATATTGGATCTGTGGAAAGATGTTGTCTTATTTTAGCATTCATAAAAAGAGTGTAAGTTTACTAGAAAAGGAATTGATTGTAAACTTAAGGAAGAAAAGGAAATATTTAAAATAAAAAAGAGGTAGTGATCTTGCCACTACCTCCGCCCTAACCAAATAAAACCAAATTAATTTTTTATATCTTGACAACTAAAAAAGTTGTATTTATCTTTAATTCGCAATGCAAAAATAATCCAAAAAGTATTAAAATTCTAATTTATACGGTCTTCTTTTTAGTGTAACTTTTACACTAAGTAGTAATTACTTTTAATTTTAGAACTTTATTAAGCTTTTTCATTATTGACCACATTTAATTTTAAATTTTAATATCTTTTCCTATTTAATTTCTGAATTTGGAAAAGGTCATTTTTTTACCGTTTTCAAGCCTTTTTTAAGAAAATCACTAAATTTGACCTTTTTTGCTAAAATATTTATAATGAAACGACCATTTCTTTTAACAATTTGCTTTTTAATAGCCATTTCATTGAATAGTTTTTCTCAGGAAGAGAATCAAGACGCTTTATTTATTCGCCAAATTTATGACAAAGCTTTAACCAATGGTCAATGCTATGATTGGTTAACACATTTGACAACTAAAATTGGTGGTCGTTTGGCAGGCTCTCCGCAATCTATGGCGGCAGTTGAATATACTAAACAAGTATTGGATACCTTAGGTATGGATAAAGTTTGGTTGCAACCTTGTATCGTACCGCATTGGAATAGAGGTGATAAAGAAGAAGTGCGCATTGTCAATTCTGCTTTGGGTTCAATGGACTTAAATGCTTTGACTTTAGGGAATTCTATCGGAACGACTGCTGACGGAATTATCGCAGAGGTCGTCGAAGTGCAAGGCTTAGAAGATGTAGAAAAATTAGGAATAGCAGGTGTTAAAGGGAAAATCATCTTTTACAATCGACCAATGAACCCTAAGCAAATTCAGACTTTTAATGCTTATGGTGGCGCCGTTGACCAACGAGTTTTTGGGGCTTCTAAAGCCGCTAAATATGGTGCTGTTGCCATCCTAGTTCGGTCAATGACGACCAAATTGGACGACTTTCCACATACAGGTACTTTGGTTTATGAAGAAGGGGTAGCTAAAATTCCGGGATTAGCGATTAGTACTAATGCTGCCGAAAAATTAAGTCACATTTTAAAAAAAGGAACAGCAAGTGTTTATATCAAAACCAATTGTGGTATGATGGGCGATAAACCTTCTTATAATGTTATTGGGGAAATTAAAGGGAGTACCTATCCTGATGAAATTATTTTGGTCGGTGGTCATTTAGATTCTTGGGATGTTGGACAAGGCGCTCATGATGATGGTGCAGGTTGTGTACATGCGATGGATGTCATACAACTCCTAAAACGACTAAACTATAAACCTAAAAGAACGATTCGATGTGTCTTATTTATGAATGAAGAAAATGGACAAGGTGGCGCCATTGCTTATATGGAAGCATCTAATAAAAACCAAGAATATCACCTAGCGGCAATAGAATCTGATGCTGGTGGTTTTACGCCAAGAGGGTTTACTGCAGATGGTGACGAATCTATTTTTGTAGAAAAATTCCAGAAGGTTGTTGAATGGTTGCCACTAGTAGAACCATATGGCTTGTTTTTACAAAAAGGTGGTTCTGGTGCAGATATTTCTAGATTAAAAAGCCAAAAGGGATTGCTATTTGGTTTTAGACCAGATTCACAAAGATACTTTGACTATCACCATACAGCAGCGGATAGAATTGAAGCGGTCAATCAACGAGAATTAGAATTAGGAGCAGCCTCTATGACTAGTTTGGTTTATTTATTGGATAAGTATGGCTTGTAGAAAAGACCAAAGCATGTCTATTATCTGTCTTGTCAAATTTGTTCCTGTTCCTCTTGGTAAAATACTCACTTTATGGTCATTGGCTATTTTTACTGCCGCAATGACATCTGCTTCGTTCTTTGGTAAAACAATGACTATCGGCTTGATTTGATAGACGCTGGCATTGGTGGCATAAAGACCTAGGCTCAGATCATCGTTGAGTATTTCTCCTTGAATATTTAGCTGTAAGTCGTTGATAAAAAGTTGGTGGTTATGCATCGTATTTTTCGTTTGTGGTAAATGTAGGGAAAGGGTTGGGGAAATGGAAATGATTTTAAACTCATTTAATCTATACAGATATATTTATTGTTATTTCGTTTAAATTCTCTTATTTTTACTTGATCTAAGTAAAATTGATTTTCAAGAAAATCAATTATTAATAATCAGTTTTTTATGTTTTTAAAATATACAAATGTGACCATTTCAAATTTAAAAGCATTATAGATATATGAACGAGTTCGTTTATATGAATAAGTTCCAGCCAACCAAAAAAAGAAAAAAATAATCCAATGGGCAAAGGAGATAAAAAAACAAAAAGGAGTAAGCTATGGAAAGAAACGAATGAAAAGAAAGAAAAAAGGAAGAAGAAAAAGTGATTGAAGTAAAATCATTCAGTAAAGCAAAATATAGTAAACAAATTAAACGAAATG
>CAZXYA010000677.1:0-4637 GCA_964644655.1 uncultured Saprospiraceae bacterium
AAACCAATTTCACAGAAAACATTTGGATAGTTGGTGCATAATTTATAAACATTAGCAGCATAGCTCTTTTTCCATTCTTTGTCACCCTCCTCTGTATTCGCCTCAAACCAACCGCTAACACCTCCAGCATGACCAAGACACAGTCTTAAATTACTGAAATCAGGGTCTTTTAGAAGTTTTAACCAATGTTTTGGGTCCGCATTTTTGCCTGATTTATTAGGACTAGATTCAAATCCCTTAGGCGTGCAATGAGTAAAAACTGGAATATCATGGTCAATACAATAGGAAAATAATTCCTTATTCTTGTCGTCTATTGATTTATCCCTATTTCCGATAGGTTTATAACCTAATGGAGGATAAAATTTTACGCCTCTTGCACCTGAAGCAATAGCTTGTTTTACAATTTTCAAACTATCTTTTCTTTTAGGGTCGAAGCCAATAAAACAAATCAATCGCCCATTAGATTTTCGGGTTAATTCAAGCATCCTTGGAATTTGCTCTGAAACATAATCAAAACGAGCATCATCATCTTTAAAGTAGTTATCCATATCCAAAAGATGGTGAACAAAATAATCCACCTTATCACCATAAGTTTCAATAAGCTCTTGGTACATTTTCGTTTCAGAACGCATCAAAAATCTAAACCAACGCAACCAATCCCAACCAGATTTCATTATTTCAAATACTCGTTTAATTAACCTTCTTAATTTTTGATAAATCCATTCAATTGGGAAAATGGAGGATTCTAAAGTGTTTGATATTAAAATAGATTGAAGATTCTGGTTTATATTCTCTAATGCTGGTTCATCCTCCCCTATTTCGGGTTCTAAATAATTTAAAGCAGCTTGAACTTTAGCGTTATTATACTGGCTGGGAGTTAATTTAAAAAGAACATTATCTATTAATAGTTCCTTTTCAGTTTTTAAAATTTCGCCTCCAATTAAATGGTAAGAGCTTTGAACATTCAGTTCAGCAAAAGAATAATTAGTCAATGGTAAAATAGGGCTATTATTTTCCATGGCACTATGTAAAATAAAGGCTACTGCATCTGCTAAGATTTCTGGTACTTTTCTAGATTGCATAACCCCACTAATCGGAAGATATTTTAGGTTAAATAGGTGTGTATGTACATCAATCATTTTCTTTGAATTTAATTTTGATAAGGTTGAGGAAATTATAGTCCTAAAGTCTCTAAATAATACGTTTTAAGTGTTTCAGGTAAAATTGTAGAAGTTTCTATTTTTTGACTAATCGCATTAGTTATTTCAGAAAATTTTTGTTCTCCAATAAAACTATTTTCTGGATTACTATTAAAATGCTTAATATCTGTCCAGCTTAGTGTTCCCCTAAAGTCTTCAAATCCATTTTCTCCAAAAGCCCCCAAATATTCATAGTATTCAATTGAATTGGAAAAGAATTCCATGTCATAATCTACTATAATTTCTTCTGGAGGAAGTATAGGTTCGATGGGTCCGTCAAATGGTGGATTTGAATTTAGTGGAGAGGTATTCAAAAAATCATAAGCTCTAATTACACCATTGGAACCAATATATGGTTCATATTCTTCTAATTTTTGTGCAGTAGAAAAAAGGATACTTTTGATTAATTTAATTTTATCAAACCCATAGTTAAAATTTAATTGCTCTAGTTCATTTTTATATCTTTGCATCCATAAGGAGATGGCAGCGGCAACTTGAGGTACTGGAGCAGAAGTACCTCCTCCCGAATAACGAACAATACTATCCTTACCAATAACAGGCCATGTAATATTCGGAGAATAAGCAGCAATCGTGTTACTTGGAATTAATTTTTTCTCGTAAGAGATTTGCATGTGTTCCATTTCGAATTCGCAATTATCATTTGTTGGTTTAGGGTAATGTTCGAAAGCATAAGGTTTGTCATCTCCAGTTACTCCTGTCACACAAATCGGTTCAATTTCGGATGCAGGAAAAACCACCTTATTACCTGCTACCCATTTAAGCCTACTAGGTATTCTTTTGCATCCCCAACCTTTAAAATTATTACCCGCTGCAGTCACCACTACAATCCCATTCCAATAGGTTCTACTGATTGCTTTTTTTGCTTGTAAGGAAGGAAGACCACCTAATGACATGGATATGATATCGACACTATCCTTAATAGCTATAAGGAATGCTTTTCGCATTGCTTCATAATTTAAGGTAGGAGAACCATTGCTCATTCTGTATAAATACAAATCACAGAAAGGATTCCCTCCAAAATAATCTTCCTTACCATTATTTGGAAATTTACCTTTTCTTCCAGCTAAGATAGAGGAGGTCCCAGTACCATGTCCATAATTAATTCTATGGATAAATCCTGATTTGTTAGTTCTATCGGTTATATCTTCATCCGATTTAATTGTATTTCTTGTACCTTTTATAATTAAAGAAGATGGAGCAAATCTATGGGTTGTATCAAAGCCTGTATCAAAAATGGCCACCTTTACTTTGTTTGTATGGTAGCCCCATTTTTCCACACTATCCCTAGCTTGCTTTAATTGGCTTTTTTCTAAATGCCAAGCAAAATTTGTTTCTGGATTATTAGGGTCGCATCTAGGCCAACGGTCATGGCAATTGGGCTGCAAATATTCTTCTTTTTGGATGAATTCTTCTCCCATTTGCAAACCCATTATCTCCGTAGATTCCTGTTCAAGGTTTAAGGGTTCGGCATAAATAATATTTTCATTTTCTTTCACCAAATTTCTTGCATCTTCCCAATTAACCATTTCTAAGTCATTAGCCCTTGTCAGGGTACAAGGAATAGTATCGGAATCTTCATGGCCAAAGATTTCTTTTTCTGTAATTGATAAGTTGGTCAAATCCCAATTCTGTTCATTCCAATTTATATTTTGAGGAAGGTTTCCCGTTTCCCTATTGGCATATAATATGAAAAAACCATTTCTCTGGAGAATTTACTCTGGTATCTTTTCTATCGATTGGCTTCGGAATTTCAGTCGAAGGGTTGTCATTGGAGCATTGGACAAAAAGAAGGGTAAAAAAGAAAAAGAAGGTTTTTAACAAGAAAGAAAAAAAAGTATGTTTTATTTTCATAGTAGAGAGTTTTAGTCATTAAAAAAATACACCCTCAATATAGAAAAAAGGTTACAAAAATTAGAGGTGATTATTCACTATTCTTTATAGATGGATACTTTTAGTTTATAGTTGGAACAATCAGATAAAATGATATCAGCTTAAAAGCTGATAGTTATTTATTTTAAAAAATCTTTAATTAGTATCATCTTTCATCAATTAAGCATAACAGGCGGATAAAAGGTAAAGGTCCTGGGACTAAAAATCCCCTGATTCCAAAATAACCAAATATAAAATGGCAAATATGTAGCATATTAAAAATTAATTATTGAAATTTTTATTATATATAAATAATAATATTAACTTGCGGATAATTAAATTACCTGCTGAAGGAAATCATTTTCCTATACAATAATATTTCAAAGTAACTTACAATATCACCCATCACAAATAAATAACAACCCTGCTTTTTAAACAAACATATTTAAAAGCTATAGTGTATTTCAAGAAACCTAAACTATAAAATAAAAGTTTCTTTAAACCTTCATAACCAATTTAGCAAAACTCTCTATGCTTAAACCAGAAGAGAATAAAAACAATCAAGCGGAAAACGCTAACACAACCACTTTTAACTCCTCTACTAATCGGAAAAACACTTCTTCCGAAAGTGGAGCTAATGGTCAATCCCAACCCACCTTCCAACCACCAGTAATCAACCTACCCAAGGGCGGCGGAGCCATCCAAGGCATCGGCGAAAAATTCCAAGCAAATCCAGTAACAGGTACAGGGTCTATGTCTGTTCCAATAGCAATGAGTCCAGGAAGAGGAGGCTTTACACCACAATTGGCATTAAGTTATGATAGCGGTGCAGGTAATAGTTGTTTTGGGTTAGGATGGAATATTGGACTGCCGAGTATTAGTCGAAAGACACAGACAGGATTACCGCAATATGATGGTTTACCACATTATTATGATGCTTGTGAAAGTGATGTGTTTATTTTATCAGGTGCGGAGGATTTAATACCTGTTTTAGAAAATATTGGAACAGAGGAGGAAAAGCCATATATACGAATAGAGGGAGCATATAAAGTATATCGCTATATACCTAGAATAGAAGGTTTATTTGCAAGGATTGAAAAATGGGTGAATCAAACCGATAAATCTAGTTATTGGAAATCTATCACTAAAGAAAATATCACAACGATTTATGGTCAAAGCGAAAACGCTAAAATAGTAGACCCAAAAGATAGTTGGAAAGTATTTCAATGGAAAATTGAAAAGTCTTTTGATGATAAAGGAAATGTCATTTGTTATGAATATAAAAAGGAAGATGGTCTAGGTTTATCTCCAAAACCTATTTTTGAAAAGTATAGAAATTCAGAAAATGCATATAATCAGACCTATTTAAAGCGAGTATTATATGGCAATACCATTCCCTACCAAAAAGCAAATTTTGAAAGCGATAATCAATGGTTATTTGAAATAATTTTTGATTATGGAGAACACTTTCAAGATGGAGATGAATTACCTGCTTTTGAAGAAAAATATAACTGGCCCGTTCGTCAAGATATTTATTCTTCTTTTCGT
>CAZXYA010000678.1:0-4579 GCA_964644655.1 uncultured Saprospiraceae bacterium
GAGCACAGGACTGAAAATCCTGGTGTCGGCGGTTCAAACCCGCCCCGAACCACAAACAAAAAAGCCTGTCGAAATTTTTCGATGGGCTTTTTGTTTTTGTAAAGGTTCCTTACACCAGAGGTGTGATAAAAAACGATATCCGTCAAAATGACCTAATCAGCAGTAGTTTTTTATGATAACTGTTATGACAACGAGATATTTTCGATGATTAAATACATTATAGGGTAATTGGCAAACTATAAAAGGGTATTTTATTGGTTTGACTGAGACAATTGATAAAATAGAATATTTCCATAAAAATGCTAATTCAAGATTTTAATCTTAGGATAAGAATTTAATAAAATTTCTCTTGAATAATATAAAGCTCTATCTCTACATCTTATGAACAGCATTACTCCAATAAAAATGAAAAAAATAATTAAACTATTACTTATAAAATTATTGAAAAACAAAGCAAGTAAAGCTAGAATTATTATAATATAGCTAATTAATATATTTCTAGAGAAAATATAATTATCATTAAAATTATCTATTCTTTTTTGAATATTATTATTTGATTGATTATAAGATATATTTTTCGCTGACTGAAAAAGTAGTTTCCAATCTCCTTTTTTGATAATTTTTAAATTACTTTCAGTTTTCAAAAAATCAAATATTTTAGAAGCATCTAGTAAAAATATTCTTTTGCTACTATTTGTTAATAATATTTTAGATGGTCTTCCTCTCCATAAAAAAAATAGAAATGGTTCAAACCAACTTCCAAGTGCACTTATTAAATAGCCAGTAATGTAACTTATAACTAAGAATGCGAAAGTCAAAATACTCGATAAATCTTTGTACGTAACTAACTTTGACTCAAATACAATTAAATTATTCGACAATAATATATAAGTTGGTACAATCACAACGATAACCAATATTCCTGGAATTAGAGATGATAATATATCATAGGTTTTAAACTGCATACTATTTATTTTATATTAAGACGTTCTTTTACCTTCATAATGTCATAGTCAGGGGGAGTAGCTTTGAAAGAGTTTGGTTTATCTTTATCCAAATCTTGTAATTCAAACTTCTTAAGCTGAAATTCTCTTAAGGCTTTTATGTCTAATTTAGCTGTTAAAATAGTAGTATTTTCTCCTCCTTTTATCTGTAACATATTTTTGAATGCTGTTTTTGCAGGTTTAGTTATTCTAGAATCTCCAAAATCGGAGCTATTTACTTGGGCAAAATAGCAATGTATATCTCTTGCCGCAGATTCAACTATATTTGAAAAATAATTTGTATCTCTATTATATTCTGAAGCTACTATTAAATCTACTTCAGACCTAAATATCGCTCTATGATTAATGTCAGCCAATTCAAAACAATTATAAACTGAGAAATATATATTATTCCAAATAAATAAATCATAATGGGCAGGGGCTGGTTTTGGAATGTTAAGACTATATCCTTTAATAAATCTCTTTTCTGCGTGGGAATAATGATTTTTTAGTCTAATGGATGGTATACAAGATTTAATACCTCCTGCTATTACAGGCAGTAAAGTTACAATGAAATTATATCCCATCCCTCCTTGAATCCAATGTTCCATGCCAAATGTTATCGCTCTTTGACGTTTTCTTGAATGTTTTATCAAGATAGGAAGCCATGAATAAGGAATACTAGTTTCAGGTAAAATTAGAGCATCGCAATTTTCTTTTTCAACAAGATTCAATAATTCAAAAATCTTTTCTTGTCTTGATTTTGATAGATTTGGTGTTTTTTTGACGCTTAATAATAAATCTGCGGGATTAATTTTTATGTTAGCTATCGCAATGTTAATCTTATCTTTTTTGACTTTCGTACCTACAGTTAGATGTCCTATTGATATGTCATTAAGTTTGAGCCTATCATATCTGAAATAATTTTCTTGAATTAGTTTCTCAAAACCTCCTTTCTCATCATCTTGTATATCATATTTATTCAAATAATTGAATTTGTAAAATTCCTTAAACGATTCCTTAAGATTATGAGTTATAAAATCAGTAATACGATTACCAAGGTCATTGCTAGTGTTATTTTCTCCTTTTTTAAATCCATTATTTACCATTTTTAATATTTGTAATTGAACTACTTCATCAAAATGAACAAATCTTGGTGAGTATTCTTGCATTTTTAAAACTAAAGAGAGATCTGATTCCTCTTTCGGAACTTGTGAATCAATTAAGCTAGGGCTAGGATTAGGATTATTTGCATAAGCATATTTAGTATAATTCAAGAGTGGGTGAAATACTAAAGAATGACGTAATAAATTAGATTGCCGAAATATCCTAGCGAAATTTGTTAAAGAGTCACTAGCTTTACCTTTTTCAAATACCCACCCAAACTTGTTAAGCTTTCTTTTAAAATTTTCTTTGTCTATAAATTTAGGATTTAAGGCTAGTGACATTGATATAGAAAGATTTAAATGAAATATCATATCCTGTTTAATTCTTTCAATAATGTTCTCTGGTATTTTTCCATTGTCACTCTTAAGTTTCTGAATATTAGAATAATTTTCGACAAAAAAATCGTATAAATTTTCTTGTTGTTTATTTAATAAAAAATAAGTACTTACTCTTTCCCATAAGCTATAAAATGCTAAACTTTGTCTACCTTTAAAAAAAGTAAGTAACTGTCTGTTCGTTTTCTCGTCTTTATTGTTATGAGAGTAGGTTGAACTTAAAATCTTGTTCGCTAAGAATTTAGCTGCTCCATATTTATCTTCCTCAAATTCTTTTATACTACCTAATTTATTTTCTGAGCCTGTATAGTATAAATTGTATGCTGCTTCATCAAATTCCTCATTAATTTCTTCACCAACTGGTAAAAAACGATATTCACTTTGATTTTTTCTTAATTGAAGCTTAAATTTTTCAAGGATTGCTTTTGATTGGGAAGAATCAAAATCTTTAATATGTATTTTTTCATCCTGTATATACAAGTCACTTATTGAATAGTTCTCTATTTTTCCAAATTCGGATTTTAACCCTAATATTTTATATTTAGCCTTATTCTGATTAGAGTGTTCTAAAATATTTTTTTTAACAAAATATCTATTTATAAAATCAGATTTAGCATTTTCTGATTTTCTTTCACCATTAGTTTTAGAGTCTAAGTCATAGTTTATTTTTGGATTCCTAATTACTATAAGAATATCATCAACATATCTTCCATAGTAAGCAGGATTCAGATTTTCTATAACGTTTTCATCAAAAGAATTTAAGTACCAATTGGCAAGAATTCCAGATGATAATAATCCAATCGGTAGGATGGTTTTATCAAGATTTTCATCTGTAACATCTGTAATTTTTTTACTATATTGCAAATGTATTTCCTTTAATAGATTCGTGTAAAATGAGTCTAAAGAAACCGCTTTGGCATCTTTTTCTTGTAAAGCTTTATTTAATTTGTCGAATTCAAAATCAACGGAATGAAAATAATTTTTTATATCTAAACCAATTATTGCCACATCGGTTTGCTCTTTTAGATGATGTTCCGCAACTTCTAATGCCTTGTCTCTCCATTGGCTATATTTAATAAAATATGGTTCAAATAATTTAAGACCTCCAGCTATTTTATTACTCTTCATTTTTTTGGAAAGGCGATAACCATAACAATATTTATTATCATCCAATAAATACCCTATCTTCATAATCCAAAGAACACATATAATATGTAGAACGACATCACATTTAATGAAATATGTGACTTTACTAACTTTAAAATCCTCGCTTTCCGTTCGATTTGTAACAATATTAACACTGTATTTTTGAGGTTTTTCAATTTTTTTAGGTACTACATAAAAGTCGATATTTTCAATTTTTGACCAAAAAAAATCATTTTTTTTTCGCTTTTTATTTAAATTTAAATTTTTTCTATTGATTTTTAGCCAATCTGCTAACTCTATTAATTTTTCGTCTAATGTAGTTTCTACATCATTTTCAAAATCTGCAATCTGTTCTCTATAGAAAAGATTATTATTATCATAGTATATATAAGATTTAAGCTTTCTGTACGCTTGCTTTACATCGAATAATAGATTGTCTTCCATAAGTATTTATTGGTGTTGGGTTTTAGATAAAAAACTTAAATATACTTTTTTTTTGGAAATAAATTCTTTTTCTATTGAGAAATTAGCATCAAAATATGATGACAAGGATTCACTATTAAAAAAAAGAAAATTCTTTACTCAAACCTCCCACACCGAGTTTTTTTTGTACTAATAATACTTACGTTTTTGTAGCCTGCCAAAGCAGAGGAAACTAAACCAATTAGACCCTACTGACACAGCACCTATCTTCACCTACACCGCCAGTCAAAACTTAAAGCCCCCCCTCTCATATATTCCACCTCTGAAAATAGTCAATCAATACCATTTTATCAATTACCTACCGCACTAACGACACAAATACGAGAAAAATCCTATCAATTGCGAGAAAAGTCCTAGTAAACACTTCCCATTTTCAAGAAATTTGAGCCATAATAATTTCATCTAAAACGATAAGTAAAAACTAAATTATGAACAAACACTTGACAATCAATTGCCGCCTATGGC
>CAZXYA010000679.1:0-4576 GCA_964644655.1 uncultured Saprospiraceae bacterium
ACTGCTCCTTTTTATCCAAAAAAAGATTCCGATGAATCGGAACAAGTTGTGGGGTGTCAATAGACTTTGAAACTATCGCCCACCATTTGACCATTATGATTCCTTAACAAATAACAAGCGTTTTTTAGGGTAATTTTAAATAATTTTGCTTAGTACTACAGCAATTCAAAATAAATTTACCATTTATCATTCCTAATTATATGCTCGATTATACTATTCGAAAAGCCCTTATAGCAGATTTGCCAAAGCTTACCACTATTTATAATCAAGCTATTCTAGCTCGACAAACAGCCGATACCCTTCCTGTTACAGTTAACGATAGACAAACCTGGTTTGATAGTCATCAGCAAGCTAAATATCCATTATTCGTTGTAGAGAAAGCAGGCATTGTTTGTGGTTATTCTACCCTTAGCCAATATAGAGGAGGCCGACAGGCTCTGCGTGCTGTCGTAGAAATCAGTTATTATTTAGATAATGGCTATCAACGACAAGGATTGGGCAGCAGCTTATTAGAACATGCTTTGGCAACTGCAAAAGAGTTAGACTTCAAGCATGCTATTGCTATATTATTGGATACAAATTTGCCAAGTATAGGCTTATTAGAAAAGTTTGATTTTGTAAAATGGGGGCATTTGCCCAATATTGCAGCAATTGATGGTCAGGTTTGTGGGCATTTGTATTATGGTAGAGATCTTTTAAATGATGAATGATAAACGATGAACGATGAATGATGAATTTATCCAAAATTATCAAAGCGTCAAAAAAATTTAAAAATACTAATTTGAACAACATGAAGAAAATGATTATCCCTTGTGTAGCTAATAACGGCAAAAATGCTTCGTTTTTTTCTACTCGCGAAATAGCGCTACATGGAGACCCCTTACGCATGTTGTCTGAACAGCAAGATTGTGTAAATTTTCGTTTGCGACATAGTACCTCTAATTACTCCTCTGATTGGCATGTGGCGGGTGATTCCACCTTATTAATCATTTTGAAAGGCACCGTATCTATAGTATTACGTAATGGAGACACTAAAGCGTTTTCTGCTGGCGAGCTATTTATTGCCGAAGATTATCTATTACCTACTGTACTCTTTGATAACGCCCTACATGGGCATCGTGCAGAAGTCGTCGGAGATGAAGATTTAGCTGTTCTGCATTTAAAATTAGAACGGAATGCTAAGGAATGAATGGCAATTAAAATATTAACCGCAAAAAGAAATCGATTTCAAAAAGATGGCATGAGGTGCAGCGCACCGACCACCTTTGTATCTAGTTCTTTGCTACTTTTTTTAAGGTACAGCGTACCGACCACCTTTGTAAAAGAACGAAAAAGGTAATCGGTGTGATGCACCTTAGGGGTTCTTTTGAACACTAAGGATACAAATGTAGGCGGTGCGATGCACCTTGATATCTTTTTGCGGTCAATAAATTAAAATTAAAACCATTACTGATAATTTACAAGTTGCAATTTTAAACTGTAAAGTTATTTTGAACCGTTGCTAAACACAGAAAATTAACAATTTAAAAGTATTGTCTAGCACCTAGTTCACCTGATAAGCAACACCCAATTTTTCTAATTTAGCAATCAAATCATTATCTGCATTGACTGTTTGCGTTTTAGCCACTAATTGCAGTTTCATTTTTGCAGCTCGATCAATCAAATGTACTTTTAATTTATGCTTTCCTGCATGAGCTTTACAAGCCATTTCTATATTATGCACCAATTCTTTCGTTAAGCTTTCAATCGGAATTCTTAGCGTTAAAGAACTAGTCATATTCGCCGCTACATTTTCCAATAATTCTACTTTACTAATTTTAAACATATAATCATCCCCACTCCATTTTTTCTGGAAAGTTCCATGAATATATAAGGCTTGTCCGACCTCAAATAAATGTTTAAATTTCTGATAATCTTCACTAAATAATGGAAATTCCATCGACCCATTATAATCTTGGATGGTAAAGAAACCAAAACCCGTTCCTTTTTTGCTAATTCGGTGATTAGCAGCAGCTACAATCCCTGCTAACTTTAGGGGTTGCCCTTTGATAGATTCTGCTTTTTCTAAACTGCAAGTCGCAAAATTAGCTACTTCCATTTTATAATCATCCAAGGGATGACCACTAATATAAATACCGGTTACTTCTTTTTCTCTAGTTAATTTTTCGATTAAACTCCAAGGTTCTGCTTTGGGCATAGGCGGCTCTGGGATCAAAATTTCGTCTGAATCTCCAAAGAGTGAATTGACACTTTGCGCTTTTTGTAATTGATAAGCATTACCGTATTTTAAGGCATGTTCTATGAGTGTATCATATTTGTCGGAAGGCGCAAAATATTGTGCCCTATCTACTTCTTCAAATTCGTCAAAACCACCTCCTAATGCCAAACTCTCCATGATTCGCTTATTGACTGCTTTTAAATTTAAACGGCGAACCATTTCAAAAATATCTTTAAACGGACCATTTTCTTTGCGCTCTTTTAGGAATGCCTCTACTGGTCCTTCCCCAACGCCTTTTAAAGCCGACATGCCAAAACGGACCTGCCCATTTTTATTTACCGTAAAATTCAAACCACTTTCATTGACATTCGGTCCTAATACGTCCAAATCCATCCGCTTACATTCTCGTAAGAAAAAGGTCACTTTTGATATATCACTTTTATTATGGGTTAAGACGGATGCCATAAATTCGGCAGGGTAGTGAGCTTTTAGATAAGCCGTTTGAAAGGCGACAAAAGCATAACAAGTAGAGTGAGATTTATTGAAAGCATAAGAGGCAAAGGCTTCCCAGTCTTTCCATACTTTTTCGACTACTTTTTGTGGGTGTCCATTTTTAGTACAGCCCTCTAAGAATTTAGGCCACATTTTGTCTACTAATGCTTTCTTTTTCTTCCCCATCGCCTTTCTTAAAGTATCCGCTTCACCCTTAGAAAAGTCGGCTAATTTTTGAGAAAGTCTCATAACTTGCTCCTGATAAATAGTAATTCCCTGCGTTTCTTCTAGATATTCTTCCATTTCTGGCAAGTCATATACCACAGGCTTCCGACCATGTTTCCGCTCAATAAACTCAGGAATATATTCTAATGGCCCAGGCCGATAAAGGGCATTCATCGCAATGACATCTTCAAATTTAGTTGGCTTTAATTCTTTTAAATATTTCTGCATCCCCGTACTCTCATACTGGAAAATACCGACTGTTTCGCCTCGTTGGAATAACTCATACGTCTTTTGATCATCTAATGGGAAATCATCTGGTACTAAGTCAATGCCATGTGTTTGTTTGACCAATCTGACGGCATCTCGAATAATGGTTAAGGTTTTTAAGCCCAAAAAATCCATTTTCAATAAACCTGCATCCTCTGCTACACTATTATCAAATTGAGAAACCAACATCCCCGAATTCTTATCCGTTTTTACAGGCACATAATTGGTAATGTCATCTGGTGTAATGACCACTCCACAGGCATGAATTCCAGTATTCCGAATAGACCCCTCTAATTTTTTGGCCTGTCGAATCATTTTACCAATATCGTCTTTTGCTTCTGAAAGCTGGCGAAATTGATAAGCTTTTTCAACATCTTCGGAGTTCATTTTCCCTTTTAATTTGGGTTGTATGTCTCCATCCGCCAATACTTTATTTAAGGTAGCCGATAAGTTAACAGGAAAAGATTTGGCGACTTTATCCACTTCGGATAATGGGATATTCATTACTCGGCCAACATCCCGCAAAGAAGATTTGGCAGCCATTGAACCATAAGTGATAATTTGGGCTACTTGGTTTCGACCGTATTTTTCAATCACATAATCAATTACTTTTTGCCGCCCTTCATCATCAAAATCAATATCAATATCAGGCATAGAAACCCGTTCTGGATTCAAGAACCGCTCAAAAAGTAAGTCGTATTTAATTGGATCAACATTGGTAATATTGATACAATAAGCTACTGCTGAACCTGCTGCTGAACCACGACCAGGGCCTACAGAAACGCCCATTTCAACTGCTACATTTGTAAAATCCTGCACAATCAAGAAATAACCAGGGTAGCCTGATTTTCTGATGACATCTAATTCAAAATCTAATCGTTCAGCTATTGGAGGCGTAATCGTTCCATAGCGTCTTTTGGCGCCTTCATAGGTCAAATGTCTTAGATAATCATCTTGGGATGTAAAACCTTCTGGAATCGGGAAGTTCGGCAATAGTACGTCTCGGGCAAGCGTCAATGGTTCAATCTTATCGTAGATTTCCATTGTATTATCAATAGCTTCTGGAACATCATGAAATAAGACATTCATCTCTTTTTGTGACTTAAAATAGAAATCAGAACTAGAGAATCTAAACCGTTTTTCATCGGCCACTAAACTATTGGTATTGATGCATAATAATAAATCATGTGGTAACGAATCTTCCTCATCTATATAGTGAGCATCATTAGTCGCAATTAATTTTAAATTATACTTTCGAGCAAATTTAAGGAGTATTTGATTAACATCTTCTTGGCTAATGCCTAAGCTGTCGATATTTTCTAACCCTCGATGACGTTGTAATTCAATATAAAAATCGTCGCCAAAAAGGTCTAT
>CAZXYA010000680.1:0-4574 GCA_964644655.1 uncultured Saprospiraceae bacterium
TTTTTAAGGTACAGCGTACCGACCACCTTTGTAAAAAAGTGTAAAATGTGGTCGGCTACATTTTAAGCCTTCACCATCCGCTGCCGCAATAAATGATCTGCCATTACCAAAGCTGCCATAGCCTCCACAATCGGTACTGCCCTAGGCAACACACAAGGGTCATGTCTCCCCTTCCCTATTACCGCTGCCGAATCGCCTTGCATATTAACCGATTCTTGCGATTCTACAATCGTGGCAACTGGCTTAAAAGCAACTCTAAAATAAATATCCATGCCATTAGAAATACCGCCTTGGATGCCACCAGAATAGTTTGTTTTTGTTTTGATAACTCCATTTTCATTATAAAAACGGTCATTATGCGCCGATCCTCGCATAGCCACTCCATCAAAACCAGAACCGTATTCAAACCCTTTGCAAGCATTAATACTTAACATTGCTTTTGCCAAATCCGCATGTAATTTATCAAAGGCAGGTTCTCCCAATCCTGTTGGACTTCCTTGCACGACTGCTGTCACTACTCCACCAATCGTATCGCCTGCCTTCCGTACCTCTTTGATTAAATCAATCATTTCTTCAGCCACTGCTAAATCTGGACAGCGAACGGGTGTTTTTTCTGTATTATTAAAATCTAAGTTTTGATAACTTTGATTTACCTTGATATTTCCAACCTGACTCACATAGCCATTAATGGTAATTCCTTGCGACTGCAAAAACAGTTTAGCCACCGCCCCAGCCGCAACTCTAGCCGAAGTTTCTCTCGCAGAAGAACGCCCACCACCTCGATAATCTCTCAATCCATATTTTTCTTGATAGGTGAAATCTGCATGAGAAGGTCGATATTTATCAGCGATATGACTATAATCTTTAGACTTTTGGTCCTTATTCATAATAATCATCCCAATGGGTGTACCTGTCGCTTTCCCTTCAAAGATGCCCGATAAAATTTGAGCAACATCTGGTTCTTTTCGCTGGGTCACAATCTTCGATTGTCCCGGTCGTCTTCGAGCTAATTCGCTCTGAATAAAGGCTTCATCTATGGGTAAACCTGCTGGACAACCATCAATGATAACGCCTAAACCCTTTCCATGTGATTCACCGAAAGTGCTGATTTTAAATGCTTTTCCAAAAGTATTTCCTGCCAAAATTAGTTGATTGGTTGATTAGTAATTCTTTAAATGATGAATGATAAACGATGAATTAGGTGTAAGCAATAGCTAGTATTATAATAGTATTTATGCTGAAAAATTGGGTAGGAAATGCCTCCTATACCAATTCATCGTTCACCACTCATCGCTCATCGTTAATAAGATTGGTTAGTGCTTTGAATTTGAGCATGCAAAAGTACGATAAATTTGTACGAAAAACAGAAAGATGATTTGTAAATAAATAGAACTTATCTCATTTACAAATGTTAAAAATCATATAATATAATTATTTATCATAATGTAACTAATATCTATTCGTTTGAGTTGCTAATCATTATTAAACAATATAGTGTGTTAAAAAAAATATAGATAAAAATCCATTCGTTATCATTAAAATTTATACTTATAATAAATGAATAGGCAACGGATATTAAACTAATAGTACCTTATATAAACAATCAACACTTTTCCGAAGGAATTAAGCTAATCAGAAAATTTAATTTAAATATTAGCCTTAGGGAGCAGGTAATAAATAAGGTACCCAAAATGGTGGTTTTATCTTACTATCCTACTGAAATTATTGGCTAAGGAACGCTGAAAAAATAAATGCTCATTCTTAAAATTATAACTTACTCATTTTCAGTAAGTTTTTTAATTTTTATTTACATTTTAATTTTAATTCATTCCTCATAGCCTTTACGTCCTATTTATTCGCTAACAAATTATCTTTACGCTTAAACCCTTTTTTATGAAAGCCTCCCTATCAGACACCTATACTTATCGTTGTGGTGAAAGAGTATTATTAGAAAAAAATCCAAATCAATTTGTAGTTCGGGCACTTCCTGGCCAACTAAAAGAGTTAGGCTGGTCTGAAACAGAGCAAGTTTCTTCTGCCTCTACCAGAGTTACCACAAACACTAAAAATTTAGAATCCAGAATGGCGATTTCTCGTGGAGTAGCTCCGACCCATCATGCTTATGAGATGAAAGACCAAGAGGAATCCTTTCTAATCACAGATAGGATTTTTGTTGAATTTAAGAGAAAGCCAAGTCAAAAGAGCTTAGATAAATTTATCGCTAAATATAATTTGGTCCTACTTAAGCAGTATACACCAAAGGATTATTTATTTCAGTTGACTGATGAGACGAATATGAATCCAGTCAAACTGGTCGTTCTATTAACCGAAAAGGAAACTTTGGTAAAAACGGCAGGTCATGACTTAAATATTCGGGTTATCAAATACCAAACCTTAGAACCAAGCGACCCTTCCTATATCCAACAATGGCATTTACACGATAGGTTAGTTAATCCTTTCGTGGATAGTCGAGCCTCTAGTAATTGTGAACAAGCATGGAATCTCTTGGGCAATTATGGTAGTTCAGAAGTAGTGGTTGCCGTTACGGATGATGGCTGTCAATTAGACCATACGGACTTTGATTCGGCTAATAAATTTGCCGCTTGGGGCTATTTTCAAGGGACTCAATTGGTCGATAACTCAAATGGTCGAGCCAATCCAGATTTGATGTATCTAAGGAATAATGACCACGGTACTTCTTGCGCAGGGGTCATTGCAGGAGAAGTAGATGCTACCAAAACAGTAGGAGCAGCACCTGCCACCAGTCTTTTACCCATCAAATGGGAAACAGGCAGCGGTGGAGGTTTATTTATTAGTGATTCTAAATTACTAACTGCCTTAGATTTTATTGCTGACAAAGCGGATGTGATGTCTAATTCATGGGGAAGCAGTCCTGTCGGGCTTTGGGAAAATCAAGTGTTAAATCGAATGTCCGAATTATCGGTTAATGGAGGTAAAAGAGGAAAGGGTATTGTCTTTTTATGGGCAGCAGGGAATGAAAATTGTCCGATTCAATTAGAAACAGATATTCCAGTTCCTTATACAAGCGGAGTCGATTTTAGACCAGGTGGTCCTGTCTGGACAGGCGTGAGAACGTCTCGACAATTTCGACATAATTTAACCAATTTACCGGGTGTTATGTTTATTGCAGCCCTTGGTAGTACCGCACAACGCAGTCATTATTCTAATTATGGTCCTGGCATTGGTTTATGCGCCGCCACCAGTAATGTACATACCTATTTTAGGATGCAAGTAGACGGTTTAGGTATCACCACTACTACAGGAGCTGGGTCAGGCATTACCGATAATTTTGGCGGTACGTCTAGTGCCTGTCCATTGGTTGCAGGCGTTGCTGCTTTGGTCATTGCTGCTAATCCTAATTTAACCGCCTTAGAAGTGATTGCCTTATTAAAACAAACAGCTTCTAAAGATTTGAATTTCACAGGGTATCCTAAAACGAGCCCAACAGATTTTGACCCCGATACCTCTTGGGATGTATCCCCAATTGCCCCCTATGATACCGGTGCTTTTACAGATATTGGTGTTCCAGAAGGTACTTGGAGTCCTTGGTTTGGACATGGGAATGTGGACGCACTAGCAGCCGTTACCCAAGCCTTAGTTGGCGTAGAAACGTCGCCTCCACCAGTTACTGGATCTACTGATACGATTGATGTAACGGCTACTCCTAATTTAGCTATTCCTGATAATAATGAAGTAGGCGTATCTGATAGCATTACCATCTCTCAAAACGGTACGTTAAGGGCTCTTACGCTTAATCTTGACCTTAGTCATACTTATATAGGTGATTTAGTCGTCAGCCTAATCGCCCCTTCTGGACAGGAAGTTGTGTTACACAATCGAAGTGGGGCTTCTGCGAATGATATAACAGCCATTTATGACACCGCCAATAATGTAAGTTTAGGGGCTTTATTAAATACGCCTATTCAAGGAGATTGGCAGTTGGCTATCAAAGACTTAGCGCTGCAAGATGTCGGCCGATTAAATAGTTGGGGCTTAAAAATGGAATTTGCAACCACCCAATCAGAAAGATTAATAGAAGTATCTGATGTTGCTGGTGTGTCCATTCCTGATAATACCACAGAAGGTATTGAACAAACTATTACTATTACGGATGCTGGTAAAATCAAGGAAATCGAAATAACCCTAGATATTACCCATACTTATATTGGTGATTTACAAGTCGAGTTGATCAGTCCTCAAAATGACCGTTTTGTCTTGCATAATCAGACAGGTGGAAGTCGGGATAATCTTATTCGTAGTTTTTCTATGGCTGATACGGGCGTTTTATCAGCTTTGGCAGAACAAGAGGTAGCAGGAGATTGGAAATTGCGGGTCGTCGATAATGCCGCTAGGGATGTTGGGAAGTTGAATGTTTGGGGCTTGCAGTTTTTGGTAGGCTAAACTGACAAGATTATCAAAGTGGTTGACATTTTTGTTAGCTTTAAACAGGGCTAACAAAAGTCATTTTTATAATATAATAAGCTACTGATAAAAGTTGAAAACTTTTGAAATATTGATTTTAGATAGTCAGATAAAAAAGGGATATTAAGAAA
>CAZXYA010000681.1:0-4571 GCA_964644655.1 uncultured Saprospiraceae bacterium
ATAAAGCATACAAGTAGTTTGTAAAATTTGGTTTATTTTTTTTGGGTGTTTCATCCTTTGTTTTGGATTTTCCAATAATAGCTTTATAGCTATCAACAATTTTATCAGGAGATAAAGGGAATGAAAAGTTCAAACCTTCTAGGATATTAATTATATTATATAACATTATGTCGAATTTTTAGATGAATTAATTTGCTTAAAAGCGTTCCTCCTAATAAATTTTATTAAGAGGAACAGCTTTAAACTTTAATGCAAAGGTGATTTCATCTAGACGATTCGCCAAAAAAGAGTTTAGCCCTAAATTAGCGCGTATCTATGAAGCCACCTTTTCTCTTACTTTTCTCTTGAATTCTTACAATCCGTCCAGAGACTTTTATTCCTTTCTGTTTTGCTCTAGCTAGTAAATCTATTTTTTCTTTCCTAGCTATTTCCTCTGTTTCAAATAATTCTGAAAGGCTAATAGCATATTTCGGCGTTTCTTTTTCCTTAAAGTCAGACATATGAAAACTAGATGTGTTAAAAGCAAAAGGAGAAAATTCAAAGTCTCTTAAGTTTTTCAAGCGACTAACTATGTTCGGTTCATGACCATAGCAATTATCTAGTATAATATAACCTTTAATAATAGACGCTCGGTTGATAAACTTAGGCTTTGCTTTTGTTTGTTGAACCTTTGGTTGTTCAGTAAAACCAAACTTTTCTGTACTCTGTAATTCATTTTCTTTCTGGTTATTTAAATAAAAATGATTGTGAATAATTACAGTTGGTTGACCATTAATTCTAGCCTTAGCAGTATCTTGTTTCTGTTCATTAGATGGAGAAACATTAATCTTTTTTACGGTAGGTTCTTCTTTCGGTGCTGTAGTTGTAGATGTTGCTTTTGTGGCGGTAGGTGAATTCAATATTCCTAATTCCGTTCCTTCGGAGGGGGTAAATAACGATTGCGGTGGTACATAGTAAAGGAGTAACCCTAATATGGCTATTCCGGCTAAAATCAATCCTGCCTTATCTCTAATAATCTGATAGAGCAGGGCAACTGTAAAAACAGTAATTAAAAAATGTGGAATTAAATTTTCCATTGGAAAAAGTTTAAAAGATTAGAAAATAGTGTCACACCCACACCCGTAGGTGCAACATGAAAAAATATAACTAAGGTTGCATTAGGAATTTGCTGTACTATTCAAAAAGCAGTTATTTGATATTATATACCATTCACTAAATGAAAAGTACCAGAATCTTATTTAGGAGAGAAAAATAGAAAGAGGTTTATTATCTTTGTTATCGCAAAATATTAGAGTATTCTCACCTAAGAGATTCTTTAGTAAAAATGACCGTTATGAGTTACAGCTTATAGCGGTTTCTTTTTGGCACTTCTATAATGCTACCTAACAAATATACAAAATACACAATAGCAATAATAATATTAATATATAAATACTAGGTTCGTGAAACTTCTTTGATAATGGATGTATTTTCACGAAAAATCGAACTACCTGAGGTAAGTATGTTCTTTTTTAAATATTAGATTCGAATTTTATTTTAAAGGGTATTTATAAATGTTTTTTTTCATGAATATGTATGTTTTTTCATGAAAAAAACATTTATTGTGAAAGTTTTGGATTTTTAATGAAAAGGATATTTGCTGTTAAAAATAATTCAATATCGAAATGAGCGAAAGAACCAAGTTTTCTTTTAGAAAAGAAGGTGGATTTATTACTTGTAAAGGTTTTGCAATGGTTCACGAAAAAATAGTAGAGATACTCAAAAAAGCAGGATTTGCTATATCTTCGAAAAAAATTGAAGATGGCAAAGGGAATAAAATTACTGATTTAGGTGCTAAATTTTATAAACAAAAAATATCTGAAGAAAAAGATTTAAATGATTATATCTATGAATACTTACTAAATAAAGGTTGTCTTAATGAATTTAGTCAAGCTTACAATATTGCATTTCCAAAAAAGAAGAACAGAAGCTATAAGGATAAATTTCGGATTAGAAGTAAAATTTATGAATTAAGAAAAGATTACTTTTTTCCTAAAAAAAATGAGCCACAAATTTATAAATCAGAGGATATTGTTTTTACATATCAATTGTTTTTAATATTAGAACCAACTCTTAGAGATGTTAAGGATTTAGAAGAAAAAGGCTATTGGTATGAATCTTTACCAGAGAATAATAATGGAATAAATCAAAGACAGAATGCGGTAGAAACATATATCACTTTTGATGCAATGTATTTTTCTAATTCTAGGCAATCTATACGGGACTTTGAAATAAAATTTCCTATTATCTCTATTAAATATATTGATGTAGAAAAAAAAGCAAAGGGTAAAGTAGAGATATTATCACTTGGTTCTAATGGAGATATTATTAACTACCAAGGTTCTTTTCGTATAGAAAGAAACAAAATGATAATTGAGGCATTAAATTTAGATGCAAAAGATATAAGTATAAATGTTTCTGCTATCATTGATGATAGAAACTTAGAAAAACTTTCATTTTTTCAAGGAATTTTAACAGGATATTCTACGTTTGAACGAGGAGATTTATTTTCTTATGAATTTCTAGCAGGTAAAAAAGAATTTTGGGAAAAGGATAGTAACTATAATAGGGCAATATCTTCTATTATTTTAAGAAGAAATAATTTTAGATTACGCAGGTTTAGGCTAGGAGAATTAGGAGGATTAGAAAGAAAATTTTCTATATCTAAAGGAATTGCAGATGATTTTAAGGATGTTATTCAGAAGATTAAAAAGTTTGGAATGATTATTTTGAATTATGGAATAGGAGGTGATACTTTTTTATCAAAGGTTGAGATAACAGATGATTTTAGAGTATATCTAAAATCTTATCTCTCTAAAAAAGAAGATAAGCTTAGTATACAAATCTGTCATTTATCTGCAAGAGATAAGGAAAATAAAATTTTAGTCACTATATATTTTGAGGAACGTTTGACTAGTATTGTCTCTATTGATTTTAATGATTACAAGAAAGCAGTTTTAAAAGGCACATTTACCTATTTAGGAGGAAAAGATTTATATACCGATTATTTAGTTGCAATTATAGCGGAAGAAAATTTAAATCAAAATTCGAGAATATTAAATCAAAAAGAGAAAAAAGACCTAAAAGAAAAAAATGGAATCTATGAAGAAGCATTCGATTCTCTACAATCTTTATCAAACAATGCTGATTATACAGAAAGAGGGAGTGTAATCTGAAGGTCTCCGAAGAGTTAAGGTATAGCTAATTATTATCTTAACATACTTTCACCATGTCTAATTTTTTCTTCTGCTCTCACTTTAAGCCCTCTTATTGAAAAAGGTTTGTCATCCCTGACATTGTGTAGATTTTTGATTCCATCAGTAACTTCAGTGGCAATTCTAGTAAGCATATCAGTATCTTTAGTTCTAATATTAAAGAGAGCATTAGTTTTTGGATGAAAAAGATATGAATGGTCTAATACTTCTACGTCATTGTTAGAAATATTTTGAATATTACTTAGTAATTGGGTATATTCTTCTCTCTTGGGTATAATTAATTTCCAATTAAGTTTATATTCAGAATCTCTTAATTCACTACTTTCTTTTTCTCCAAAAAGACTCGATTTAATCCTCAATACTGTTTTCTCACTAGTCATAAAATTATGTATTGTATTATTGGTTGCAAGCATAATATCATAAAATAGATATTATGTCATTACAATAAGGTAGACAAAAGCTATTCCCAAATTAAAAAACTGCAACGTTATATACCAAATAACTGCACTTAAATTTGGTGAGATAAAAGACAATACTTAAATTTTTTACGTAACAATACATATTAAAATCATGACTCATGATTAAAAAACGAACAACACACCAATTCACACCAATACCAAAAACTCTATGAATATTTTAACAAGAAGTTGTTTAAAAATGAGCTTCCCTTTTACTTACGGGCATTTTTGCTCATAGCTACGAAAATATATGATAGGAAACACGTTGTTTGAAGAATCTCCTACAATTTCACCTTCCTAACCCAAACTTTTTGCTCCATAACGGTATGTACTTTAAACCTACCACCAGCAGCATGATAAAGATGTTTTCTTAATTTATTTACATGCTCTCCTCGATTCAAAACAGTACTGATTTGTTTCTGGTAAACTGGGTCATCAATGTATCGTAATTTATAGTAAGTCTCTACGATGTTGGAGTTGTTTGCCCATTGCGTATAAAAGGTAAAGTTCGCAAACAATATATTTCCTATTTCACCTTTTCGTAGTAATGATTCAAGTTTCGGGTAAATCCGAATGCGAAAAAATTAATTGATTAAATTTAAAATAAGTTTCAGGTGGCAATTTCAATAATTTGTAAAAATCACGCTAGCTCATGATAAGATTAAACAGCAAGTCAAGAAACCCACCATTATTTACATCCTAATTAGAAAGCTCTAAATTACTATTTTTAAAACTTATTCACGTTAAAAATTCATTGTAAACAACTTCTGAAGTTTCAAAAATTTTCTCTAAAAAATATTTAATTCAAATTTTTTATTTATTTATATATTAAATTTAATTGTTATTTTGGCATTCTTTT
>CAZXYA010000682.1:0-4567 GCA_964644655.1 uncultured Saprospiraceae bacterium
ATGGCAATAATGGTGTCACGCTTTTAGGAGTGAATGGTACCCAACTAGGCGCTTTTAATTATCCGACTGCGGTGGATTATCAACTATTGAATGTAGATTTTGAGGGACAAATGCAATGGCAGCGGAAAGTCACCGATTTAGATGTGGTCATTCCTAGTGATCCAGATTATAATTTAATAAATACCAAAATTTTACGCTCCGCAGATGGGGGTTATTTAGCTGCTATCCCAGGTGGAGTAGGTGGTCCAAATCATTTGATTAAAATGGATTCAATGGGACTCGATGGTTGTGTAATGGCGAATACTACTATTGCAGAAGAAGACATCAGTAGTTCCTTTAATATTAATTTGATGATTAGCGATACTTTGGTGACCAATCCTATTATCCAACCAATAACTGCTATTTCGCCTAATTATGAAAATGCCTCTGCTGCTAGTTTTTTTGCGCCCAAATGCGGGAATACCAACATTAGCCCTGTTATCGCTGCCTATACGGCGGAAAGGTACACTTTACTGGTAAACTCAGCGCCAATTGTGACCAATCTTTCCAGAGGCGCAACTACTTATACTTGGAAAATTGACGGAAACATTGTGAGTGAGCCCTTACCTGCTTTTGAGAATAGAGGCACTTATCAAGTAACTTTAGAAGCTTCGGATGGAACGAATACAAGTACGACGACTAGCCTCTTTAATATAGTGGATGAAGTAGGTTGTGTCTTACCCTGTGATTTGACCCAAACGACTTTATATACCTTACCTGCTACCTGCCCTGATAGTGATGATGCGGGAATAGTGTCTGAAGCAGCTTCCGAAATTGGTCGAACCTTTACCTATAATTTGTATAATGAGGCAGATAGTTTATTACGGACGCAAAATGGGGGACATTTTCCTAATTTAGCAACAGGTAATTATCGAATTAGAGTCATTTCTAATAATGAAGCTTCCTGTTTGTTAGATTTAGGATTAATAAATGTAGCGCCCAAAGTAGATATTACTCCTCCTCAAGCACTTTGTCAAACGGCTGCCGTAGATGCCGCTTTTGTACATGCTGCTATTGGTGTCCCTTATGGTCACTTGAATTATACCAATGAAATGACTACCGCTTTTGGCGCAACTAACTTATGGCATGAAATGACTTATGAAGGAGTCGATGCCCAAAAGTTATTTTCAGATAGTTACAATTATATTTACCTAGAAGGAAGTGACCATAATGCAGATGAATTAGAAACTTTCTTGACAGCTAATCAACAGTTAATAGAAGATTGGGTAGCCGCAGGAAATGCTCTGTTTTTAAATGCTGCCCCTAATGAAGGAGATGGGATGAATTTTGGTTTTGGAGGCGTCCAGTTAGTTCGAGGAACTTACACAAATGCCCAGGCAGTAGATGCCACTTTACCAATGTTCAATGGTCCGCGAACCCCAATAGGCACACAATTTAGCGGAACTTATAGCCTTGCTGCCGTTATTTGCCCGATGGGAATGGATACTACTCGTGTTTTAATGTCGAATGATAGTACAGATTTATTGGTGCAAGCCAATTGGGGAGATGGAACGGTCTTATTTGGAGGGATGAACCTAACAGGTTTTCACCAACCAAGTGTAGAAACCTATAATTTTAAAATAAATATTCATCATTATCTAAAAGACTTACCGATTGCAACAGTTAATTCTCCTTTGCAAATAGCCTTAGATGAGCATCATGCCTATAATTTAGCGATAAGTGAAATTGATTTAGGCAGTTTTGATGATTGTAATTTATCTAGTGTCACCATTGATACCAGTAAATTTACTTGTGAAAATGTCGGCCTATTAGATGTTGCCCTAACGGTAACAGATGTAGCGAATAATGTATCAACTTGTATTACAAAGGTTGAAATTATAGATACCGTTAAAACTCGACTTTACGAGAATATTTGCCAAGGAGATAGTTATCTTTTCAACGGAACGGACTTAATAACAGCAGAAGGAATATATTTGGATACATTACAAAGTGTAAATTCCTGTGATAGTTTCATCGTATTGACCTTAACGGTAACAGACACAAATCAAACACAATTAGCAGCAAGTATTTGTGCAGGTGAAAGTTATTCCTTTAATGGAAATGATTTGATAGCAGCAGGAGAGTATCGAGATACTTTACAGAATATCAATGCTTGTGATAGTATTCTAATATTGACCTTGGCGGTACTCGATACTAATCAGACGCAATTAGCCGCGAGTATTTGTGCAGGTGAAAGTTATTCCTTTAATGGAACAGACTTGATAGCCGCAGGGGAGTATCGAGATACGATGCAGACTATAACAGGCTGCGATAGTTTTCTAGTACTGACCTTAAGGGTAACGGATACAAGTCAAACACAATTAACAGCAAGTATTTGTGCAGGTGAAAGTTATCCATTTAATGGAAATGATTTGATAGCAGCAGGAGAGTATCGAGATACGATGCAGAATATCAATGCTTGTGATAGTATTCTAATATTGACCTTGGCGGTACTCGATACTAATCAGACGCAATTAGCCGCGAGTATTTGTGCAGGTGAAAGTTATTCCTTTAATGGAACAGACTTGATAGCCGCAGGGGAGTATCGAGATACGATGCAGACTATAACAGGCTGCGATAGTTTTCTAGTATTGACCTTAACGGTAACGGATACAAGTCAAACAGAATTAGCAGCGAGTATTTGTGCAGGCGAAAGTTATCGGTTTAATGGAAATGAATTAACAGTTTCAGGCATCTATCGAGATACTTTACAAACTATTAATGCTTGTGATAGTTTTATCATTTTAGATTTAAGCATTACCGATTGTACTTTTGATATTACCTGTGCAGAAGATACCTTATTATTAATGACTGGCCCAATTCCAAAAGGAGGGTATTGGGGAGAAGTAGGTGTTAACTCAGCAATGGAGATTATGCCCGACTCTATCGTTTTTCAGGCAGGAGAAGTAATTATTTTATCCCCAGGTTTTCATGCACCTGCTGGAAGCGAATTTACAGCAAAGATAGCGCCGACTACCTGTGAAACATCCACCGACTTATCAGATGCAGCAGCAAGGACTCGACAAATTGAATCTATAGATTTAGGACAGGACTTAAAGGATTTAACCAAAAATACTTTACTAGTTAATCCTAATCCATTTTATCAAACCGCAATAATTGATTTTTCTATCAATAAAGCGCAAACAGTACATTTGGCGGTCTATTCAGCAGAAGGGCGCTTAGTACAATCTTTACAAAATGGATATTTAACTGCTGGTAATCATCAGGCAGTTTTTGATGCTGGATGGGAGCAAGGCGGGCTTTACATTATTGTCTTACAAACTCAAGAAGAAGTTTTGACGAAGAAGGTTGTTCATGCTCGATTTTAGAGCTTGTTGGGGGTTTGTTTTTGCCCAAAGGATAAATTTCCAATCAGCTCTTAGACATAGGGAATTCTCCACGCGTTTTCAGATTAAGAAAGGAGATACCTTTCACGGGTATTTCTCAAAAGCCCTACGCTCAAAAACTAACCCTGACTAGTCAAAGCATAAATTAGAGAACTAGAGGTGTTTTTCAATATTTTATAAAATATACTTTTTAAGATAATGAGGTTACAATTGTATGTGTATATGGTCGTCATGCCGTACTGCTCCACACCCGTGAAACCTTATCTTATTTTCTTTTTGTAAGCCTAATCGCTGCTTAAGATGTGGTTCTATAAATATTTTTTTGATTTTAGAAGGTCTAGTAAACTTTAGTAGTAGTTGTTTAGTAGCCTTTGCATCGAACACATAATTTTTATCTTGCCAAGTTATCTTTTCTAATAAATTATACTGCCAGTAGCCTTTAGTAGCACATATTTTTGGTTGGTCGTATTCTCCTTTTTTTGGTGCTTCGCAATATCCGTAGCCAAATAAAGTGGGTGTTTTGTTGCTTGATTTTTTAGTAGTGCCATCCAAATAATTAAAAGCTATATCTACCTTTTCTCCATCATCATGGCTCTTATGAGGTAATAAAGGGAAACCATCAATAAAGGGAAAATTGGCATCTAAGTAAATTAATGTTCTTTTATTATTCTCTTTGGCAACTTTCTTTACTATTTTTAGCAGTTCTGCTTTTACATAGTGCCGATTGGCAATACAAGTTAGTATAGTGGCAGGTTTTATTGGAATGTCTTTAGTAGCATAAATGGGTAAAGCCACTCGTCCAAATTGCTTTGCTATAGGTGGAATAATTAGGAAGCTAAAACTACAAAATAGCAATGAAAACGCTATCAATTTAACAAGTAGTCGCAGTATGCTTTTACGGTATTTTTGCTCTATAAAACTGCTAATTGGTTGGTATAGCAAATATATGATTCCTCCTACTTGGGTTAAAATGGTTAGTAAGAGAAAGAGGGCTACTGCCCTAATAATTTTTAAAATTTGTTTCATCTAAATTTATCTATTCCATCTTGCTTTTTTTCGGCTACTATCAAAATGAATCATTTGTTTGTTAAAGAAACTACGTTCATTTTTATAACTACCTAGTCCACCATTATTTTTTATAATTTTTTTGTCCAGAATATCATATACAATGTTTACATCTA
>CAZXYA010000683.1:0-4566 GCA_964644655.1 uncultured Saprospiraceae bacterium
ATAACCAAGAATTTAGATTTACTAAATTTTGGAAATTTAGCAAATCCTACCATTTGCGGTCAGCCTGAGGGGGCAGGAGTCAGCCTATTTTGCGTAATGAAAAGCATAATCCCTTTGAATCAGAGCCAAAATAGTTCTCCTTTTACGAAATTCCACCTGACCCCTGACTCCTCGTTCCTGACCCCTAGCTAGTTATGATTATTTATTTATTAACCACTTTAAGCAATTCTTTTGCGGATATTTTCCCAAATTCATTTGCAGCTAAAGGACTAGCCCCAGAAATTAGTTTTCTATCGACATGGCAAGTATTGTCTGCTTCCTGATTGATAATGGTAACCCCCAGACTATTTAATTTCTCTCCGAATTTCCAAGGCATATGACCTGGCATATACCCTATCATTGGGGTTTGTTCATCAATGGCATCTGGGAATGCTGCAATTTTGTACCCTTTATAAATAAATGAATCTTCATCACCATCTAAACTGGCAGCGAGCAATGCTGCTGGTCCATGACAAATAGCCAGCATATGCATATCCCTATTATGAGACCAATGGATTAGTTTATTCAAATCCTTATTATCTGGTAAGCCTAGCATGGCACCATGTCCTCCGGGGAGATAAACCGCTATATAATCGGTATCTGTGCTGTCATTGACCCAATTTTTAACAAAATCAGTTAAGCTTTTAGGGTTTTCAAATTGGTTTTTGTATTCCCTATATAAAGTCATAACATGCTCATCTTCTTTCGGCATTGCCCACATTTCTATTTTTACTGGCTTGCCTGTAGGTGTTATAATATCAATATCAAAACCAGCATTTTTTAAATGTAACATGGGTAGCATCATCTCGACAGGATGATTTCCTGTTGAAAATTTCTTGCCATTCGCCATGGTCATATTTCGTTCTTCTGTACAAACCATCAACACCTTTTTATTACCTGTGTATGGATTGTCAAAGGTCGTATTATCAAAATCAGTAGTTGAAGTGGTCGCTAATTTTAATGCCAATGGCGAAGGAATATAGGCCCCCTCCTCATTAAGGGTTGGTCTGGAAAATAGGTAGAATGCGATAAAGGCAATTGCTAAAAAAACGACTAAACCAATTAATATCTTCTTCATCAATAAATACTTTTGTGTTAAAATTTAATTCAAAGCACAAAAGTAGCCGCTAACAATAAGAAAAAAATTGATATATGGTAAGAAATGAGTTTTTAGCAATGGATTTAATTAGCAACGGATTTTTTAATGAGTTAATTACAGGATAACCGATTGGTGATGAATCTTGGAGGTATTCTGACTTCTGACAATGCAATGGTCTGACAGCGTAGCGGTTTGACTTCTCATTTACTACTTTTTCTTTTTCGGACTCTACTTAAACTTTCTGGAGTTATGCCGAGGTAGGAAGCTATTTGATAATTGGGAATGATTTGTGCGAACTCAGCATATTCATCAATAAACTTATCATATTTCTCCACAGCAGTTAAAGAAAGTAAATTTAAAATTCTCTTTTGTAGCGTTGCTAGGCGTCTTTGCAAATTTTTTCTTTGAAAGGTCTCCAATTTAGGATACGCTAAATAGAGCTGTTCAATGGCTACTTTGTCAATTAATAGTATTTTTGATTTGGTGATTGCTTCAACGGATAAAATTGATTTTTCATCGGTATAAATGGTAATATAATCTCCAATCCACCAATTTTTAATAGCAAATTGCAGGGTCACTTCTTTGCCATTTTCCATTTTATAAAAGGAACGAAGACATCCGTCCAAAACAAAAATATGTCGCTTTTTTATGGAATTCGATGATAGAATATTTTCTCCTTTTGCTATTGCTCTTTCAACCGTTATATTATTTAATTTTTCTTGGAGGGCATCGGTAATTAAAACATTGTGCTGGAGGTATGCTATGAGTTTATTCATGCTATTTTTTTATTTGATAGTAGGTATTTATGATGTCAAAATAGAAAAATCCACCAACATTCCAAAATGAGTCGTTAAACTCGTTTGATTACTAGCATTCTTTCAGAAGGGCAAGCAAATGGTGAATTTGATAAACAATAAAATATCAATTTATTGGCAATAAGTCTTGGACCCGCTTGGTTAGCCTTTCCCCAAATTGAAGGGAAGGTAGGGTTTCCAAGTAATCCTTATGCGGAGTTGTTGGATTTTATTTTGAAGGGGTTGGGTACATTGATAAAACCGTGACTATACAACTTAAGCCGCCACCCGAATATTTTCCAATAAAACAACTCCTGCATTAGTAACTTTCGCATCAATAGCTACTTTAGTCGTTACTAACACTTCAGAAAAGTTTGTTCAAACAGTTTTCGCAAAAATTGAGGTACTCCAAAAATATCCAACTATTGGAAGAAAAGCACCCAATAGAAAGACTATTTGATTTGTCATGGTGGAAAAAAATTATCGACTTTATTATCGAGTGAGTGGAGCAACTTTGGTGATTTGTAGTTTGTTTAATACTCGGCAGCATCCTGATAAAGATGTTTATCGGTAGGGGAGAGGAATACTGACTTACAAAGCCTTGATTAAAAGTCTCTAGGAATAAGCATAGGACTATGTAATTTTAAAAAGTAAAGTGTTCCATTTTGGGATTAGTAGGCTATCGGTGAAAAAATTACCTAATTTTATACTTCCATTAATAATCTGGCTAAACGCCATAGAAGTTGTGTGTAATTTGAATCCACTATAAATAAAGGGAGCATGAAACTGTCAAAAGATAACTATTTAAAAGCAAGGGATTTTATATTGACAAATGCGAGAATGATAGAAAGGCGCTTATTTCAGTTTCATTTTGAAAATGACAATCCTAAAGGAGTTTTTCATGCTGTATATGCTTATCGAAATTCAGACGGTGGATTTGGACACGGAATGGAACCTGATACAGCATCCCCAGAGAGTCAACCGCTGTTTAGTGTTATGGCACTTGAAATGCTCGATGAAATTGGCTATCTGACCAAAGAAATCATTCTAAATGATTTTATGCCTTACTTTGAAAGTGTTACCACAGAAAAAGGTGGAATTCCTTGGATGTTTAGGCCTAAAAGTAATTATCCTTGTGAAGGACATTTTAAGACTGTAAAGGAATGGGCTGCTTTAAGCACTACTGCGCCGCTCTTGGGAATGCTCGAGAAATACAATATCAACATTCCTTGGATGCAAAAAGCAGAAGCATTTGTTTGGAGTGAATTTGAGCGAATTAAAGAAAAACACGTTTTTTGTTATTTATGCGTACCAAGGTGGTTAACTTTTTTAGAACATACAAAGCGTCAAGATAAGGCTAAAAAAACAATAAATGATTTAAAAAAATGGATTACTAACAAGGGCGTAATTTGCGAAGACAAAACCGATGCAGGTTGGGGACTGTATGGAAAACCGCATAGCCTTAATTATGCATCGGCTACCCAAAGCATTTTATATGCTTTATTTGACAAAGAGACCATTGAATCTGACTTAAAAGAACTTATTAATAGACAGATAGAAGATGGAAGATGGGAAACTTGGTATGGAATCAGCGAAGGAACAAAATTAGAGTGGGCTGGAATACAGACATTATGGTCTTTGAAAACATTAAAAAACTACGATAGAATAGAAAAATAAAAACTACAATCAATAAGTAACGCCCTTCGTGGGGTTCAGGTATTAAAAAGGAATAAGTATAGGACTACCTAATTTTATACTTTCATTAATAATAAGTTTTCACAAATGGATATAAAAAAGCTAAATATAATCAAGCAAAAACCTAAAGTCTATGAAAAAGGAGATGCTATTATGTGGACAGACAAACACATTTCAAAACAACTTTTAGATTTCCATTTGAACCCAGAGATTGACGCTGCGAGTCGAACACCAGAAAGCATAAATGACACTATTGAATTTATACTGAAATGCTGTAATAAATCCCAAATGAATATACTCGATTTAGGTTGTGGTCCAGGAATTTATTCGGAAAAATTAACTAAAAAAGGACATAATGTTACTGGAGTAGATTTTTCGGAAAACTCAATAGCTTACGCAAAAGCTCAAGCTATAAATAAAAACCTTAAAATCAATTATGTATGTAAAAACTATCTTGAATTAGATTTTGAAAATCAATTTGACCTTGTGATACTTATTTATACTGACTTTGGGGTTCTGTTACCTACAGAAAGAAAAACATTGCTTGAAAATATTTTTAAATCTCTGAAATCAAATGGAACTTTTGTTTTTGATGTGCTTAATGATAAGAATATTAAGCAAAAGTTTATAGAACAAAAAACTTGGTCATATGAAAACAACGGTTTTTGGAAATCAAGACCCTATTTAGAATTAACAAACGGGTTTAATTATTCAAAAGAAAAAGTATTTCTAAAACAGCATACGATAATTGATGAAACTGAAAGCATAATGAATTACAGATTTTGGACTCATTATTTCAATACCAATGATATTATTGAAATACTTACTGCCAATAGATTTGTTAATACGGAGCACTTTGAAAACATATTACCAGCAACAAGTATTTGGAATGGAGAAAATGTGACTTTTTATAAGACAGAAATAAAAAAATAATGCTAG
>CAZXYA010000684.1:0-4514 GCA_964644655.1 uncultured Saprospiraceae bacterium
AGGACCCTCTGATTAACAGTCAGATGCTCTAACCAACTGAGCTAAGGGAGAATTTAGTATGTCAAATTTACTTCTTTTTTTAAAAAATGTTCGGTAACATCTTTCCAATTTTTAAATCGCTTCCTTATCTACTGATAGTCAAATTTTTACAATTTGAATACCCTCTGATTAACAGTCACAGGTTGTTTTGGTTGTAAAAAATCACAAAAAATTCTAAAAGCACCATTAATAAAGAATTTAGAGGGATAAATTTATTTAAAAAAAAATAAAAAACTCTTTTAACACCGTTTAATAACGTAAAATGTTTGCAAAAATGTTTGCAAATTTTTCCATAGATTTGGATAAACAAAATTAAAGCGATATGGCTAGTTATCAAAAATATTTTGACCAGAGAAGCAAACATTCAGATAAATATCCTCTCAAAATCAGGATTTCTCATGGTCGTCAATCAAGATATATTAAAACAGGATATTCATTTAAATCTAATGAATGGGATTTCCGAAACTTGAGAGTAAAGTCCACTTACCTAAACTCTGGTAGGGTGAATGCTAATATTGAGAAAAAATACGCTTTAGTTGGAAGTATTATTGAAGAGCTTCGACCTCACTTGACCGAATTGACTGTCGATCAAATTAAGGATGCTGTTTCTATCAAAATGAGTGAGGAAAGCGAAAATAAATCAACGGAATTATCTTACTTATTTAATCAAGTAAAATCCAATCCAAAATCTAGCTACACTTGCTTTTTTCAATACACTCAAGGTATTGCTGATGAATTACACCGAATAAATAAATCAAGTTCAGCTGGAACATTTGAATCAGTAATTAAAAGTTTGAAGCAATATACAAGTAAACAAAAATTGCCTATACATAATATTGATAAAAACTTCCTTTTGGGGTATGCAGAATGGTATTTAGGTCAAATAAATCAACGAGGAGAATATAATAACATTAATGGAGTGGGAATTAAAATGAGAGATATTCGTAGAATATACAATAAAGCTATACAAGATGATAGCATTAAAGAAATTACAGATAGAACTTATCCTTTTGGAAAGAAAGGCTATACAATTCGAAGTGTAAAAACTAAGAAGAAAAATATAGGCGTAGAACAAATTTCAAAAGTATTTGAACTTGAATTGAAGGAGAATACAGCATTATGGCATTCACTCAATTATTTTAAATTTAGTTTCAAATGTTGGGGAATGAATTTTATAGATATTGCTCATTTGAAAGTCAATCAAATTCAAGATGACATTCTCTATTATTCAAGAATGAAAACCAAATGGGCCAATGCTAAACGATTTGAAATTACATTATCAAAGGAGACTCAGAATATAGTAGAATATTATAGCCAAGGAAAAGAAGGTAGTGATTTCTTATTTCCAATTATTGATGACTTTTTTCACCTGAGAACACCGCTAGGGGATGAAGAATTAGAATTGTCAAACAAGAAATTATTTGAAACAAAATATAAAACTAGAAAGAGAAGATATAATAGTCATTTGAAGAAGATTTCTGAAATGTTAGGTCTTAAAAAGGGTCTATCAGTTTATGTTGGTCGTCATTCATTTTTTTCAATAGCTTTAAAAAATGGAGTTAGCAAATCAGTTATTAGTGAGCTTGCTGGTCATGCTGATTTTAAAATCACAGAGGCTTATTTGGATGGATTTAATAAGGATCAATTAGACACTAATGCTCAAGTAGTAGCTGATAGTATTGAATCGTTTCTTCAGAAAGAGAAAAAAGATGATTCGTTATCACACTTCCTAAAATTAAAAGAAACAAATGAATCTATTTCGGTATATGACTTTTTAAACAAAATCATCAAGGAAATGGATAGTGTTGATACTACTTCAATATTATTAGCAATTCTTCAGCAAACAGATTGCAATGATGGAGCAATAGCACAAAAATATATCAACACATACTTAGAACAAAAAAAGGCATCTTGAAAAAAACTTACTGATTATGAAAATAAATTAATGTATTTTAGTTCCACTTATTTACCCAATAAAGTTCTATTATCTCTTGAGGAATCGAATCGGATTGTTACTTTAACCTCTATTTTGAATTGATTAGATATGAAAAGACTTATTTTTATATTAATTATTTTTTTTTCGAGTGGTTTATGCGCTCAAAACTCAACTAAAAATGAAGCGATTTATTACGAACATGATACTCCTATTTTCTATAAATCAATCGAAAAATATCCCTTTTCAATTGCATTAGACAGTTCGACTATGACTCCAATAAATGGATGGGTAATAAGGGATTATTTAAAGACTATTTGGGTAGAGCATTACAAAGAAGGCAAACAAATTGGGTACTATTTGAAATATGATCTAAAGAAATCCAAGTATCATCTCACCGAAGCAGGTTATAGAATTGGATTTAGATTTTCAGATTATGCTCAAGTCTGGACTTATGATCCAAAAAATCAATTTATTGATAGTAATTCTTTTTCATACGGAATGGTTAAAGTTAAAATTTTTGATCCTGACCTTGAAAATAAGAATCTGTTTATTAGAGATATACACTTAAGAAAACGATTTTTTAAAATCAACGATCATTATCATTTTAGAGAAAATAATAAATCCTCAAATGTAAAATACAAAGTGAAATCTACAAAGAATCTATGGGACGCCAATCTTTCAAACTTGATTTGGCATAGATTTCCATATGTTTTGAACGAAAATAAGAATCCGTTTACATTGCTCAGGTTTGATGGGTATTATGAAAATCATGAGCATCTTGGAGAAGAAGAATATAGATTTAGTCAATTTATAAAGTTCTTCCCAAACGGAACTGTTAAATACATTTTTCTCAATGAAGTCGTTCATGAATTTAACGATTGGGAAAAACTAAATTCATCAAAATATATCCTTAAAGAAAATACTATAAACTTTACAATTAATCAAACCGAAATCATTTTTTCAGAAGGTACATTCTACCCAACATTTATGAATGTAAAAACAAGGTATAATAGTAATGGGCTCATGAGAAAAGAAATTTTCAAGTTTAAACTACAAGAGTAAAATAACGGATAATAGAATTTAAAAAGTATTTGTTGCACTTGTTAACTCTTACTAAAAGACTCAATAATTTAAAATTTTACCCAGTCAATAACTTAATCGTTTTGAATATAGTTTAATCTTGGTTATCCAGTTGTTTTTTTAAAATTCTAAACCAGCTAAACCCACCAAATAATAGGCCCATTCAGTTTGGTTGTTTTTGAGATTGTTATGGATTAAATGAAAATTGGAATAAACGGGTCAACATAGTTGGGTTCTACAAAATTAATACCTTATTTCAATTTTGATGATAAGATTTATCACATAAGATGAACTAAAAATTGATTCAAATTTCCAACTAAAATTCATAGGTATTTACATTATACTGAATCAATTCCCAGACATTTTCAGTTTCACGATCAATAGTGTTTTCTTTTCGTATTATTCCTACATATGGAGCATAATACAAAATAATTTCTCGAGGTGTATAATCATCTGGTTTTATTAAAATTTTTGTAACGTTTTTATAGACATTTCCAGCAATTTCCATTTCATCAACTATTTCAACAATCTCTAAATTCTCTATTAAGTTAGCTGTTTCAGTATGATAAAACCGATAACCTGCATGAGTCCACCCAGCTGTTATTAAACGGCCTAATGCAAATTCTTTGTATACACCATCTCTAGTGCTTTCTTTAATCATTTCCAAACCCCATTCATAATTGTATTTCATAACAAGAAATTTATGTTCAGTAACGGATCGTAAAATAACACTATCAATAACTCCATTCAAATCTTGATAAACCCAATAGGACTCTTTTTCAAATAAATATGGATAGAGTGCAGTATCAATATAACCTGTATACGCATTTGAATTTGGGTATATAGCCTGTTCCGTATTTACAGGTTTAATCTCATTTTTCTGGCAAGAGAAACTTAGAGCTATAATCATTAAAAAAGTAATCGCTTTGAGCTTTATCATAAATAAATAACGTAGCAATTAAAAAAACAGTTGGGTCAAAATAAAATTGAAGAAACTTATTTAAATACGTACTTTCAATATAACTGTTACTGCGATTCATAACCGTTGAATTGTAAATCTATAGACCTCGATTAGACTAATAGAATAGATTTGTTTTTTTCGTATATTTAAGGAAAATTGACCCAATGAAATCTATTTTTTTATTATTAATTATAAGCCTAGTTTTTAATAGTTTAAGTCAAGAACAGGATAAAAGTGTTCATTTTGGATTATCCATTTTTCCTAATATTTCTAATGGTTTTGCAAATGAAAATGAAATTGATTCAGAGTTTTACAAGGGTATAAGATCAAGTCGTTTTTCGTATTCTTTAGGTTCAGTTTTAAATATAAATTTTGAAAATCGTCTTACAATTTCAACGGGAATTAACTTTTTTAGTACTGGAGATAAAAGTTTAGTTTTCCCACCCGATCCATTAAGAGGATTTATTAATCAGCGATTTTACAAACAAATTGAAAACT
>CAZXYA010000685.1:0-4514 GCA_964644655.1 uncultured Saprospiraceae bacterium
TTTGGTTCTTGAATTTATTTTTTAATTTTTGACACAGTTTATTAAACAATCCCTAAATTTTACTGAAACAGAACTATATTTTCATCTTTTAGATTCACATTAAATTTTATTTCCTTGTAATCCTGATTATAAATATTTTCCATCACTTCGGAAAAACAATCAAAGGATTTTACCAACTCTTTATTCATATTAAACTTAAATATTTTATTTAATCCAGCAGCTAAAAAAACTTGCTTCGAGACTATTTCATCAATTAATTTCACCTGTAAGGAGTCTAATGGTTTATTATTTAATGATTTTAACTCTACATGTGTTTTTGTTAGCTTATTAAAAAGGTATGATATATCAGATAAATGATTCTCTGATACTAATTCAATATAGATTTCTGAAGTTATTGATTCTTTCAAACCCATCAAAAGCTCTTGTGAATGAATTAAGTTTTCTCTCAATTTAATTGAATCTTTTTTTTGAATTACCTTATTATCTTTTAATGCACTAGCTAAAGATAATTGATTACAATAAAGTGAACTACTATTTGAATAGATTTCATAATTATTAACGATTATTTTTTTTCTAAAAGCATTTTCTTTTGAATCGTTTAGAGATTTTTGTTCACAGAAAAATAATAATAAAGTAATTAAGATGCTTAATAACGCTATAAAATTAGCATCTAAAAATTTTGAGCCAACCTCTTTAAAAAAGAGAATAACTTTTTGAATGTTTTCATATTTGAATAAATTGGACATAAGAAGAGTTTAATCAAAAAGCTAATTTAACATAATTAGTTTTACATATCGATAAAAACAGACAAAAAGATTAAAATAATAGACGGAAATTAAAAATAATCTTAACTCTCACTTCTATCCTACTACACTTTCAAGACCTCACTTGAGTTCACCAAAGCCGCTCGAATTTCCTAAAAACTGACGATAGCTAAGGTAATTATTAAAATACCTAATCCTATTACACCAAAAACCCACCAGAATAAAGTCGTTCGATAAGCAAATTGGGATCCCGCAGAGACAGATTCACCGCAAAACGTTACTAGAATCTTCAAGGCAGCATATCAATAAAAAAATACCTCTTTCTTAAGTTTTATCGAAAAAACACCAGTTTTAGCCGAGAAAATTTAATTTTCCAAAAAAATATTTAGACATTTCTCTAAATATCTAAATCAATATATGTGAATAAAGTTTTTAAAGCCTTAAATGATGATACTCGCAGAGAAATTCTGCGTTTGCTGCGAGAAAAAGATATGACCGCAGGTTCAATTTCGGAACATTTCCAAATTTCTAAACCAAGTATTTCTCATCATTTAGATCTACTTAAACAAGCCAATTTGGTGATTCCTGAACGCAAAGGACAGTTCATTTCCTATTCTATTAATGTAACTGTTTTGGATGAGTTAATGGAATGGTTGATAAAATTGAAACAATAAAATGGTGCGCCAGCAGTACAATCAGCAGTAGGTAATAACCATGCATTATCATTAAAACGAAAAATATAAATCATGAAAAAATCAATAAACAGTATTAACCTTTCCATCTATGCCATTATAGTAATTCCTTTTATTTACTTGGCAATAGTTTGGCATCAAATCCCAGAAACGATAGCCACTCATTTTGATATTAATGGAGAAGCGGATGACTTTGGCAGCAAGAATATGCTTATTTACATGCTCTTACTATTAATAGGTCTTACCTTTTTAATCTTTAAGATTGTTCCAGCTATTGACCCCAAAAAACGCTTTGAACAAATGAGTGATAGTTATTTAAAGATTCAGTTTTTGGTCATGGCTTTAATGTCTGCAATTTCTATTTTTTTAATTCATACCGCAGTTTCAGGTGGCAATTCTAACAACAATTTATTATTTGCGCTAATGGGATTATTCTTTATGGCAATGGGAAATTACCTACCAACTATGAAGCCCAATTATTTTGTAGGTATCCGCACACCTTGGACTTTAGAAAATGAAACGAATTGGCGCAAAACACATCGGTTAGGTGGTAAGTTATTTATGATTGGTGGACTACTCATCACATTATCTTCCTTATTCTTAGATAATGAAAAAGCATTCATCGTAATGATGGTTATCACTATATTGATGTCCTTTAGTTTAATTGGGTATTCTTATTTAGAATATCGAAAAATGGAAAGAAATTAAAAAACCTTCTGTACATATAGCACAGAAGGTTTAATACTCTAAATCGGTTTGGAAATTCTTATCGAATAAATACATTGAACTAAAAGGGGTGTTGCTCAATGCTTATATTATATTTTATAGGTCGCTAAAACGTTTATCGGCTTGTCAGATTATAATATTACAGGGTCTGTTCAGGGAAAATAAATAGCCGTTATGGTTCGACGAAAAAACTTTTACTGTAGTAAACTTACTTCTCTTTCTTCCACCATCTTACGGATGTTAATCAAAGCATATCGCATTCTACCTAAAGCCGTATTGATGCTTACTCTAGTTAATTTTGCGATTTCTTTGAAGCTCATATCTGCATAATGACGCAAAATCACGACTTCTCTTTGCTCCGCTGGCAATTGATCCACCAAGCTACGAATCTTATCGTGCGTTTGGCTTCGGATAATTGTTTGCTCTGCGTTTGGCTCAGGGTTTTGCAAAACATCAAAGATGTCAAATGTTTCTGTTGGAGAAACCTTTGGACGTCTTTTTGAGCGACGGAAATAATCGACACACATGTTATAGGAAATTCTTAATGCCCATTGGACAAATTTTCCTTCATGGTTGTACTTTCCTTTGCGCAAAGTATCAATAATCTTAATGAAAACTTCTTGAAAGATGTCTTCTGCTAAAGATGTTTCTTTAACAAAAAGATATATGGACGTATAAATTTTTTCTTTGTGACGAGTTAGAAGCGTCTCGAAGGCTCGCTCATTTCCCTTAAGGTACTCAGCGATTAACTGTTGGTCGTTCAACGGCGTAACTTTCATACTTATAGTATTTTAATGAAAATAATATTAAAATCTGTTAAGTGTAAAGTTTGTATCCTATAGAACGAATTTTAGTGAAGTGAAAAATGAAGATTTGCTCAATTGTAGAACAAATATATTGCCAAGATAATAATAAATTAGACTTAAAGTTCGTTTTATTAAATTCTTAACAAAAAATTAACCGATAAGGGTTAAAAAATAATTAGTCAATATACTAATCCGATTCTTAAATCGTTACGACAAATATATTGATATTTATAGGACTAAAGCAAGCATTTTTTTAAACTAGTTAAAAAAAATCTTACTGCTACACTCCCTATTTCAACCTATCTTTTCTAGCTAACTTCCTCAATTATAGGACACTTATATAGTCGTTCCCCCCTACACTTATGTAGGTGTTTTTTTTGAAAAAAAATTTGTCTTAATTGTGTTTTCTACCAATTCCACCGTAATTTGAGTTTCTAAATGATAATCACCCAACTTAATTTATGTTTGCTATTTTCAATCAACCTGTTCCATTTTATGCCAACTGGCAAAAGAATCTACTCCGTTATTTCTTAGCGGGCTGTTTTATCGCTTTTTTTTTAATTTTTTTCCAACCTTTTGGTACGGACAGGCTCAGAATACCCAACAAAAATTTATTTCTAAGTGGTTATGGTTGGATTACCTTTATAGCTTTTGCTCTTTCTTTTATTGGTTTACCTAAGGTTTTCCCTCAACAGTTAATCGAAGAAAAATGGGTACTGTGGAAACAAATAACCTTAACATTATTTGCTTTAAGCCTCACTTTTTTGGGTTGCTATTTGTATAAAGAATATGCCTTTAATAATAAACCAACCCTTACTGAATTCTTCAATTTCTACAAATTAGTGCTGCCCATTTCCGTTTTCCCTGTGGTCTTAATTTCGTTATTAGATTACATTTATCATCTCCAACAAAATCAGCAATTTGCTCGAAACTTAAATCAACATATCGCACCTAAAACAATCAATACGACCACCATCAATTTTAAAGATGAAAATGGGAAGGCTGATTTTTCACTCCAATTAGATCAGTTAATTTTTATTAAAGCTGCGAATAATTATGTCGAAATTAATTATTTAGAAGCAGCTAACATCAAAAAATATTTACTGCGCAATAGCATTAAAAATGTAGAAAATCAGTTAACTTTTCCTGCTATCAAACGCTGTCATCGTTCCTATTTAGCCAATATGGACAAAGTTGGTCGCATTACAGGCAATGCCCAAGGCTATAAAATACATTTCCCTTTTTCCGCTGAATTTGTGGTCCCCGTTTCTCGCAGTAAAGGCAAAGAGTTATTGGCTATTTTACAAAAGTAAAAGTGTAGCATTACCAAGTTTAAGAAGTCAGATAATCTGTAAGTTCCCAATACTGGTCAGGAGACTCCGATAAAAATCGGAGCAGGCTCAGCGGATAATCGTATCAAGTCTAGAGACTTGACACATCGGGAGTCGATACCTGCCTGCCGGCAGGCGGATTTCAAGTCTCCAGACCATAGCCGTCAGGCTAAGAAAAAATATGGTCGGTGCGCT
>CAZXYA010000686.1:0-4510 GCA_964644655.1 uncultured Saprospiraceae bacterium
CCCGCAAAACGTATCAGATACTTTGAAAGTATCCGATACGTTTGCCTACCGCTACCTCGGAAAAGTAAAAGTAAAAGGCAAAGACAAAGCGCTGAAAATCTATGATTTATACGAAGGAGAGCCCGTTGCGACAAGAGAACTAAAAGCCCAAACCAAGGCTCAATTTGAACAAGGCATCCATCATTATTTCAATCGACAATTTGGAAAAGCAGCGGAGTGTTTTAAAGTCGTCTTGGCAATCCACGAAAGAGATAAAGCAGCCGAGTATTATTTAGATAAATCGGTTAATTATATTGTGAATGGCGTAGCCGAGGAATGGAATGGAGTGGAGGAAATGGTGATTAAATAGCCTTCCCACTCAATGACTAATAACTAAAAATATAAACATGAGAAAATACAAATTTATTTCCACCAATAAAATTGGTTTAGGACTAATGCTCCTCTTCTTGTTGTCTGCAAAGATGTGGGGGCAGGAGTCTAATTACTTCTATGATAATGATGTAACTCAAGTTTTCTACGAACATGGGTATCGGATAGAGCACATTAATAATTCAGATTTATTTGGTGGCGATGTGGACCAAGTGTACAAAGATGAAAATGGTTTACTTTGGGTGATTAATGTGGATAAAATCAAAGCATTTGATGGAAACCAGGTTAAAGTATATCAGGCGGATGTTGACAATCGGGTGCATGATTCGAGAGACCAGTTTACTCGATTATTAAGAGATAAAAAAGGCAATTTGTGGTTAAATTCTACTGGTGCAGGATTTGTTCACTATGACTTTCAAAATCAAAAATATCAACGACTTTTTCCCGAAAAGGATAGGAAAGATAACTCTAATGTACTCATGGACATTACGGAAGACGAATATGGTAATAAATGGATGGGATATGGTGCTGGAATCTTACAGGTGATAGAGCAAGATTCTATGTCTATCAATCATATTAAAATGAAATCCTTAGGCAAACAAATTCAATCTAAAATCGAGCAATTAGTTGCTGATGATAAATTGATTAGTGGGATTACAGAAGTGGGTAATAGTAAGGAACTGTCTAATACATTTACGATTTCAGAAGATAGTGATGTTTTGCTCTTGGGGCAGGGAGAATTGGCTATCAATAATTCCTATTGGGCTAATCGCTATTTAGATTATGGATGGTTAGAGAATGACAAGGGAGCAATTATTTGGGAAATGCGTCCAGAAACAAGTGCGAATGCTGGCGGAAATTTTGTCAATAGGCTGAATGTAGAAGTGGTCAACTTGAAAAAAGGAAGCTATACCATACATTATAAAACGAATAGTAGCTATGCTTATAAAAGCATGCAAGATAATGATGCCTACCCTTCCTATGTTCCATCGGTGGAAGAATGGTGGGGATTGCAAATATTTAACCTAACAGCAAAGGATAAGTCAGAAATTGACCAAATACTTGATAATTATGAAAAGAATGGTGGCCTTTCATCTTTTTTTACTCGTCTTTTCAAAGATAGTGATGGACAGATTTGGACTTTTGGACATTCCTTATCCAAATTAAAAATAAATAGTGACGCTTCTTACGAATTGGAAGAGGTAGGGAATTTCAGTACAGAAAATAAGGCAAATAATTGGACTACCATCACGGGAGTTTATGAAAAAGATAAAAATCATTTATGGATAAGCACAGTTAGGGTAGATGACAATGGACAATTAGTTCCGACCATAGGAATATTTAATAAAAAGACATCAAAGTTTGACGCTATAAAAACAGGAATTCCATCGGGCGAGTATGATAATATGATTCAGGATGAAAATGGAAATCTATGGATTGGAGGCATGTATGCTCAAGGGCTTTTCAAATTATCTCCTCCTTTTTATAGTCTGGAAGATAATAATGAACCTGATGTAAAGAGATTTAAAATCCTTCCCGATAGAGAGATTGGTAAGGTTAAGAGTTTGGAGATAGATGATTTTCACAATTTGTGGGTCAGCACTTGGCTTCAAGGGGTCTATAAAATTAGTTTAAACCCACTCCCATTTGAATATTTGAGCTTAGAAGAGGACGAAGCGCTAACGAAACTTAAATTAGGACGAATTGGGAATGATAGTCACGGAAATATTTGGATTAATACTTATACCCCTTATCGTCTAGTTCAGGTGGAGGCGGAAACCAATAAGCTAAGTCTATATGATAAAGCGTTTCACGGAATCCCATTTGAGCAAATTAGCTTTAAAACGGAGCTACCCAATGGCAATTTATTGTTTCAAACCAATGATGGCTTAATCGAATATGATGTTAGCGAAGAAAAAGCTATTAAAAGAGCTATACCCAACCAATATACAAGAAGAATCCACGAAAAAGGATTTGTTTTGAATGATTCTCTCGTTTATATATTCGGAAGTTTAATTAACATTAATAATTGGAAGGTTGAGGTGAATTTTTCGGAATATCTCGCTGGTGAAAACAGATTTGCTGCTACTAAATCAGCAGATAATCGTATTTGGGTGCAAAAACAATGGGGAGAAACGGCCCATTTTGAATGGAATGGAACCAACCTAGATACGCTTCAAATGTTTCTTAGCATAGCCCTTCCTATTGACCTATTACCGGGTGAAAATGATGGTCTATGGATGCTGAACCCTTTAGCATTAAAGTTGATGGACAATAATAGTGAACCATCCAAAGTATTCTTGGAAAACGACCTCTTAAAATTTCCATTTGCTGGTAACATTTTTCAATGTGATTCAGATATGTGGATTTTTACGAATAATGGTATCGCTAAAGCAGATTTGCAGACCAATGCCATTAGCAGGCCAAGTGAAGTGTCTGAGTTGAAGATTCGTAGCGTTACAGCAGGCAAGGATGGAGCAATTATAATGCTAGGCTCTCATAAAAGAGAAATTTTCTTTTTCCATCCTGATAAAGTAAAAATAGATACTGTTCCTCCTAAAATGTTGATTGAGAGCATTTCTTATATGGATAAGGATAGCCTAAGGGCTAATCGAAGCGCACTTTCATCAGCCTTTGGATTCGCTTATGACCAAAATGATGTGACCCTCAGCTACAACGCTGTTCAATATAATAATCCTTCAGGTGTTAACTTCAGTTATCAACTAGAAAATCACCAATCAGATTGGCAAGAAGTGGGTAAAGAACGAACGGCTCGTTTTTCTAATTTACCTCCAGGAGCGTATACCTTTAAAGTCAAAGCTAGTAATGCCGAAGGATATTGGTCTAAACCAGAAACAGTCAGCTTTACCATCCATCCCCCGTGGTGGCAAACTTGGTGGGCGTATTTGGTTTATGCCTTATCCATTATTGGATTGTTGCTCTATTGGTACAGAAGCCTACAACAAAAGCTTAAGAAAGAGCAAGCTCATAACCAAGAATTACAGACCTTAAATCACGAACTGGAAGACCTTAACATTGCCAACCAACGCTTCGTCCCCAATGACTTCCTAAAAATTCTTGGCAAAAAAAGCATCAAAGACCTAAAATTAGGTGACCAAGTGGCTACCAAAATGACCGTCCTTTTTTCAGATATAAGAGATTACACACCTCTCTCCGAAAGCATGACCCCCGAAGAAAATTTCAAATTCATCAACACTTATTTAGGTAGAGTCGGCCCAATTATTAAAGAACATGGCGGCTTTATTAGCAGCTATTTAGGAGATGGATTAATGGCCTTATTTGTGAATGAACCGCAGAATGCTATAACAGCAACTATTGCTATGCAAAAGGAATTGGATAATTATAATCGAGAAAGACAAGCCAAAGGATTACGTTCGCTAAAAACAGGCATGGGCTTAAATACAGGCGACCTTATGCTAGGGGTAATTGGGGATGAACACCGCTATGAATCGACGGTGATTTCGGATGCGGTGAATACGGCCAGTCGAATGGAAGGCTTGACCAAAACATTTGGGGCAGCGATTATATTGAGCGAACGGACAATGGCTGGCTTAGGGGGTAACTTTCTGTTACCCTCTAAGTTTGAAGCGGATGGAGACTCAGCAAAATTACGGGGTGACCCCGAAGAATCGAGGCAGGCAGGGAAGTCACCTCGTAATAGAGACTTCGCTTACCGCTACCTCGGCAAAGTAAAGGTAAAAGGCAAAGACAAAGCCCTAAAAATTTACGATTTATACGAAGGAGAGACGGTGGTGATTCGAGAATTGAAAGCGCAAACAAAGCTGCATTTTGAACAAGGCATCATGCATTATTTTAGTCGGGAATTTGGGAAAGCGGCGGAGTGTTTTAAGCGAGTATTACAAGTTCATGAAAATGATAAAGCAGCGCAGTATTACTTAGATAAGTCGGTTGAGTATATTGTAAATGGAGTGGTGGAAGCATGGTCTGGTGTAGAAGAAATCATGATAAAGTAGTGTGGATTGCCAAATTACTGCTCGTCATCAATTTAACAATCAAACAGTTTTAACAATTTTCAATAAAAAAACTCAAATCTAACCCTGACAAAGTATAACCAAACATTAACTACACAAAATATGAGTGAACTATCAAGAATAAATCG
>CAZXYA010000687.1:0-4507 GCA_964644655.1 uncultured Saprospiraceae bacterium
TCCATATAACCACCATAGAAATTAAAATACATTGATTTTCAATGATGGTAGAAGGCGCGAGAAAATAATTAAAATGCTTTACTTCCCCTTTGCTCATAAAAAATATCTTAAGCAATAAGAATAACTCAAAAAACAGAAACCCAAATAGTATTTTTTCAAAAGTACCAATTTGTACTTTGTTGAAATTAACTAAACCATTAGTGTACATCCATAAACAAATAGGAATCATCATCAAACAACGATAATGAGTATAAGCAAAAAAGGGAATAAGTTCAGATAAGTCAATAATAGACCCCCAGGCATCAAATAAAATAAATGAAAATGCTAGGATTAGTAGTCCTAGCCAAAACTTAGGTTTTTGCCAGCGATTATTATTGACTATTATCGTAATTGATAATATAAAGCCAACTGAAAATGCTATTAATAGTACTTCCTTCATTAATTTGTAAATTAGTTCTCTTACAATTTATTTTCTGCGCAAACTTAGCAAGAAATGAGAAAAGGAATGAATGATTAAATTGGGACATAATGCCAAAATTTACTCATTTACTAATTTCATCATTTATTCATTATAGTACTGGCTTTGTCAGGTTAGAGAACAAGTAAAATATAACCTACCCATTCTCATGGATGGGATGCATAAAGCCGCATAACTGGTAGGTTATATTTTTCCTGTTCCTTAAGTAATTACTTTTATTCTAAAGTGATAAAGTAGAAGTAATCTTTAGGAATAATAAAAGATGCTTATTTTTGTGTGCATAAAAACTTATCAATTTCTTAAAACAATTTATTGAGTCAACTACCATTCCATCCAGTTTTATCAACGGCAACTTTTGCTACGGTGATTATTCCAATAGCGGTACCTAAAACCTATACCTATGTGGTGCCTGATGAATTGGCAAAGGATTTAGTATTTGGGATGCGGGTGGAAGTGCAATTTGGTAAGAGTAAATTATATGCAGGTTTAGTAGTCGATATTCACAGCAACCAACCTAAAGACTATACCCCAAAACCTATTTTTTCTATTATTGACTCGAAGCCGATTATCAGTCCACAGCAATATAAATTATGGCAATGGATAGCTGAGTATTATTGTTGTACTATTGGACAAGTGATGAATGCTGCTTTGCCTGCTGGCCTGAAATTGAATAGCGAAACAACCATTACTTTAAGTCCTGTATTTGATGATAATTTTGAAGTTTTAAATGATAAAGAATATTTAATTGCGGAAGCATTAACGATTCAAAGTGAATTAAAGATAGAAGATGTTCAAGCAATTCTGAATCAAAAAACGATTTATCCAGTCATCAATAAATTGCTAGAAAAACGAGTCATTTATTTAAAAGAAACGCTTAAAGAAAAATACAAACCTAAAAAGATTGCCTGTGTTCGTTTAACAGCACCTTATGAATCCGACCGAGAACAATTGCAAATAGCTTTTGATAAAGTGAGTAGAGCTGAGCGACAAATGGAGGCGCTAATGGCTTATTTGCAGATAGAAAGAGAGCAGGAATTTGTACGTAAACAAGATATTTATAAAAAAGCCAACGTTGATTCCACCGTTTTAAAAGCCATTGCTAAAAAAGGCATCTTTGAATTATATGAAAGGGAAGTCAGTCGTTTAGGTGGATATGAAGATGAATTAATAGCCACCTCAGAATTATCTACTCAACAAGTACGAGCGATAGCAGCAATCAAAACCATTTATACTCAAAAAAATGTTGCCTTATTACATGGGGTAACAGGTAGTGGAAAGACTAGGGTGTATGTAGAACTAATTAAAGAAGTTATTGAAAAAGGTGGGCAAGTATTGTATTTAATACCAGAAATTGCTTTGACCACGCAAATTATTATGCGACTCGAAAAGATTTTTGGTGACCAAATTAATGTGTATAATTCTAGAATTAATGACAATCAGCGAGTGGAAGTTTGGAAAAGTGTAAAAGCTGGCGTGCCTTTAGTTTTAGGCGCTCGTTCAGCCATGTTTATGCCTTATAGCAATTTGCAATTAGTAATTGTAGATGAAGAACATGACCCTTCTTATAAACAAAATAATCCCGCCCCAAGGTACAATGCTAGAGATACCGCTGTTTATATGGCGCATATTCATGGGGCAAAAATCCTTTTAGGCACAGCGACTCCTTCTATAGAAACCTACCAAAATGCTACAACTGGAAAATATGGTTTAGTTGAAATGTCGGAAAGATTTGGTGGAGTCAAAATGCCCCAAATTGTATTGGTTGATAAAAGAGATGAATACAAGAAAAAGAAGATGAAAGGTTTGTTTACCTCTGTCTTGATTGATGCTCTTGCTTTGGCATTCGAACGAGGAGAACAGGCTATTTTATTTCAAAACCGTAGAGGCTACTCCCCTGCTTTGCGTTGTATCACTTGTGGTTGGCATCAAGAATGTGTGAATTGCGATGTGAGTTTGACCTATCATAAATTCACCAATGATTTGCGTTGTCATTATTGTGGGCATAACGAATCTATTCCAAAAGTCTGCCCTGCTTGTGGAAGTATAGAATTACAAATGACAGGTTTTGGAACCCAAAAAATAGAAGATGAAATAAAAATTTATTTGCCTGATGCGAAGATTGGCAGAATGGACTTTGATACCGTCCGTACCAAAAATGCGCATGCAAAAATCATTAATGATTTCGAAGAAAAACGCTTAGACATTTTAGTTGGTACACAGATGGTGACTAAAGGATTGGATTTTGATAATGTGGGAGTAGTGGGCGTTTTAAGTGCCGATCATTTACTCCAATTTCCCGATTTCAGAGCAAGCGAAAGAGGTTATCAATTGATGACCCAAGTAAGTGGACGAGCAGGCCGAAAAAAGAAACAAGGCTTAGTCATTATTCAAGGCTATGATGTCGAGCATCCTGTTTTAAAAGAAGTGGTGACCAACGATTTCAAAGGCTTTTTTAGAAGAGAAATTATTGAAAGAGATGATTTTTTATATCCGCCTTTTTATCGGCTAATTCAAATTACCCTCAAACATAAAAAGCCACAAACAGTGAATGAAGCAGGCTATTTTTATGTCAAATTTTTGAAGGAAAAATTAGGGAATATGGTGATTGGTCCTGCTGTACCTTCTATTCCAAGGGTTCGGAATTATTACTTATTAGATGTGATGATAAAATTGGGTCGCAACAGTAAGCAAATTTTACAAGTAAAAAATACAGTATTGGCAGCGAATCAGATGTTGGGGCAGAAAGAGGGCTATACTTCTGTTCGGATTAATGTGGATGTCGATCCATATTAGCGTGGAATGATTTGCTAAATTTTCAGAATTTAGTAAATCTAAACCTTTAGTTTCAAAAGAATAGAGATTTACTAAATCTGTTAGATTTAGCAAATCAGAAGTTCTCGGTTAACCTGCTAAGCTACTTATAAACTACTATTATCTTAAATTTTTTATAGACTCTAATGACTGAAACAAAATTACCCGGCAACACCAGCCTCCCTAGTTCTCCAGAAGCCCTACAAGCTTTAATCAACGCCGATAAAGGCATGTACAAATACTCCATCGAAGATTTTTTCAAAAATCCAGAAAAAACAGGCTATCAATTATCGCCTGATGGAAATTATTTCTCCTTCTTAGCACCTTATGAAAGACGGATGAATATTTTTATTCAGAAGATTGGCGAAGAACAAGCTATTCAAATTACCCACGATACAGATAGAAATATTGGTGGTTATTTTTGGAAAGGGAATAATCGAATTGTTTATGTGAAAGATAGTGGAGGGGACGAAAACTTTAAATTATTTGCAGTAGATAAAGATGGGCAGAATGCTAGAGATTTAACCCCTTTTGATAAAGTGAAGATTGAGCTGATTGATAATCTGAAAGATCAAGATGAGCAGATTATTATTGGCATGAATAAAAATAATCCGATGCTATTTGAGCCTTATCGGATTAATATTCAAACGGGGGAATATCAGCAGATTGCTAGTAATAATAATCCTGCTGAACCGATTACGCAATGGATAACGGACCATGAAGGCAAACTTCGGATTGCCATCCAAATGGTGGATGGAATTAACCAGAAAGTCATTTATCGAGCGAATGAGGAAGGGGAATTTCAAGAAGTGTTTACGACTAATTTTAAAGTAAGCTTTCAGCCACTCTTTTTTGAATTTGACAATAAAGACATTGTTTTTGTTTCTTCTAATGTAGGACGGGATAAATCGGTGATTGTGCGCTATGATATGGTGAAAAAAGAAGAAGTAGGTGAACCGCTTTTTGAACATCCAGATGTGGATGTTTCCCAATTAATGTACTCTAAAAAACGAAAAGTACTAACAGGGGTCGCTTATACCACTTGGAAGCGGCATTTCCGTTTCTTCGATAAAGAAAGAGGGGATTTACAAGAAAAACTAGAAACTAAATTAGCAGGTTATGAAGTAGCTTTAGCAAGTTCGAGTAAGGATGAATCTAAATATATGATTCGGACTTATAGCGATAAATCATTAGGGGCTTATTATTTTTATGATAAAA
>CAZXYA010000688.1:0-4490 GCA_964644655.1 uncultured Saprospiraceae bacterium
ACTCACGCCAGCCAAAAATCAGATTTTTCTCTTAAAATCTTCACGAACCATTGTATAAGAAACGAGGATTTTATTTTTATAAGATAACCCTACTATTAGCATGCATCCCAAATTGTCGTTCGTAGCCTTTAAATGCGCCAATCTGAAATGCCTCCTATTATTAGTTAGAAGGCCTTGATTTTACATATTTTAAATTAAAACATCTTAATTATTTCAATATGTTCACGTAAATATTTCACGTTTTTTGAGGTGCTAAAAATTATATATTTAAGGAAAAAGGAATAATACCAGTCATTCAGAAAAAGACTGGTTTGTATGACTAAAAAAGAGGATATATTAATATTAGTAGGTCAAAATAGAATATATAGAGAAATGTCTAAATTTCAAAAATGAAATTTTTTAGATTACATTTATGTCAACAATAATTATTTTGAGTTCAAAAATAGCGTAGATATACCAATCTACATCACTTTTTAAATTTTTTTTGTAAAAAAAGTGGTAAAAAATGGGAAGAAGTGGGAAAAATCCCTAATTTTGATTCAGAATCAGAAAATTTACACATTTTTGAGTAAAAACCACATCAAAAGAGATGCCTCAACTAATTGGCGAATATGATTGCAAGATAGATGCTAAGGGACGCATGCGTATGCCCTCTCAGCTGCTAAAGCAATTGGGTGAGCAAGCCGCTCACAATTTCGTTATCAATCGAGGATTCGAAAAATGTTTAATGATTTACCCAGAAGTTAATTGGGCTAAAATTACAAAAGAAATTGATAAGTTGAATGTTTATGACCTTAAAAACCGTCAATTTGTTAGATATTTTTATCGAGGTGCTTCTAAAATAACTACTGATAGTATGGATAGAATCCTTTTTCCTAAAAGATTAAAGGAATATGGAAACTTAACAAAAGAAGTGGTCTTGTTCGCTTATAATGATAGAATTGAAGTGTGGGATAAAGAAGCTTATGATAATATGTTGGACGATGAACCAGCAGATTTCTCCGCTTTAGCTCAAGATGTAATGGCTAAAAAAGAAGAAGTGGTGGATGTTGAAGTAAATGTGAAGAAGACAATGCCTACTAGACCGGGCGGAGCAGGATGGACAAGTGATCAGTAATTAGCATTTATTCAAATTCAGCATTCAACATTAACTATGAGCGAATACCATGTGCCAGTTCTATTAGAAGAATGTTTAGCCGCACTTGACATAAAAAAAGAAGGAGTTTATGTGGATGTTACTTTTGGTGGAGGAGGTCATTCCAAAAAAATATTGGAACGACTCGGAGAAAATGGCGTATTGATTGGCTTTGACCAAGATGCAGATGCTGCTAAGAATATTCCAGATGATGCTCGATTTCATTTTGCACATAGTAATTATAAACACCTAAAGCGGTTTTTACGATTATTTGGTTACAAGCAGGTGAATGGTATTTTAGCAGATTTAGGCGTATCGTCTCATCAGCTAGATGTAGCAGAAAGAGGTTTTTCCTTTCGATTCGAGGCAGATTTAGATATGCGGATGAATCAACAAGGGGACAAAACAGCCATTGACATTATCAACAATTACTCAGCAATAGAGCTACAAAGAGTATTTGGACAATATGGAGAAGTGCGAAACTCTAAAACATTAGCAGAACGCATAGTGCAAGAACGACAACGATACTTGATTAAAACGTCTACTCAATTCCTTAATATAATAGGCCCATTGATTAGGGGACAACGCAATCGGTATTTAGCACAGGTTTTTCAAGCTTTGCGAATTGAAGTAAATGATGAAATCAATTCAATTCGGACTTTCTTAGAAGAATCAGCAGAAGTGTTACCAGTTGGTGGAAAATTAGTAATTATCTCCTATCACTCTTTAGAAGATCGAGTGGTAAAGAATTTTTTGAAATTTGGCAATTTTGAAGGCAAACCAGAAAAAGATTTTTACGGAAATCTCTTGAAGCCTTTTAAAATGATTACTCGGAAACCAATTTTACCGACACCTGAAGAAGTAAAATTAAATCCGAAGTCAAGAAGTGCCAAATTGCGAATTGCGGAAAAACTTTGAAAAGAAGTCAGAAGTCAGACCGTTTCAATAAATTGAAACTGTCAGAGGTCAGACTTCTATGATGATAAATTTGGCGCCTCTGACAGCGCAGCGGTCTGACAATAAATTTTAATTTATGGTCTCTCCTCTGACTTCTAAAAAAAATGGCAAAAAATAAAAAAATAGGCCCTAAAGAATCCCTAAGTGGAATGGCAGCTAAATGGATTTTATCAAATCTATTATTTGTCTTTTTTCTAGGATTTTTAGTGACTATCTATATAGCAAATCGGCATTATTCAGAGAAAAATGTTCGAGAAATACAAGCTTTACAGGACGATGTAGATCGGTTAAGATGGCATTATTTGTCTTTGAAATCCGACTTGATGAAAAAGAGCAAACAATCCGAGGTAGAACGATCAGTAGTAAAAGATGGATTGAGCAATAAAGGAAAGCATCCTATAAAAATATCTGTAAAAGACTGATTAGAAAATGATGAACGATGAATTGATAAAATGTTTAAAATAATTGATTCAAAATTTGGTCATTTAATTTTATCAGCTACTAAGAGAAAACTAACGTTATTAGCATTTATTTGAATTGTAGAAACTGACAGCGGACCAATGACTAGTGACTAATGATAAACACCCCATGGCGAAGATTATCAATATTAAGAATGAAGTTTTAATTCGAGTATATATAGTTGGATTTATGATTGCTTTAACCGCCTTAATTATTATGGGGCAAGCAATAAAAATCCAGTTTGTGGAAGGAAAGAAATGGCGGGACATGCGAGAAAAATTTACTATTGAAGAAAAAGTAGTAGTAGCTGAACGAGGCAATATTTTTGCTGAAGATGGCAGTATACTAGCAACTTCATTACCGTTCTTTGACATACGATTTGATCCTACTGTAGCAAGCGACGAGTTGTTTTTTGAAAATGTAGACTCATTGGCACATTGTTTAGCTAGGATGAACACCGAATATACAGAAGGTGGTTGGCAAGATATTCTAATAGCAAAGCGCAACGCAGGAAAGAAATACCTTGAAATATTGGATAAAGTCAGTTATTCTGATATGGAATACATGAAAAAATTTCCAATTTTTAATCAAGGTAGATATAAAGGCGGTTTTATCGCCGAGGAAAGATTCAGAAGATATATGCCTTTTCGACCACTAGGGAATCGAACCCTAGGCTATGTTCGAAGAGGAAAAAAGGGAGAAAAAGACAAAAAAGTTGGCTTAGAAGGCTATTTTGATTCAGTACTAGCGGGCGAATCTGGTAAACGCTTGATGTATAAGTTAAGTGGAAAAGATAGCTGGATGCCTGTAAATGATTTGACCAAAATAGAACCTAAAAAAGGTTTAGATGTCGTCTCTACCATCGATGTAAATATTCAAGACATTACATACAAAGCTTTGTATAGTGCCTTAAAGAAAAGTAAGGCAGAATATGGAGTGGCGATTGTCATGGAAGTGAAAACAGGAGCAATTAAAGCCATCACTAATCTTGAAAAATATAAGGATAAAGAGGAATGGGGAGAGATATATAATCATGCTATAGCTAATCGGTATGAACCCGGTTCTACCTATAAATTAGCCTCTATAATGGCTTTATTGGAAGATGGCTATATTGAGCTAGATGATATTGTAGAATTAGATTCCGGAGAATATCAATTCTATGAAGAATTAATGGTTGATTCTGGAAAAGAATCTTTTACTACCGATTCTACGAGTATTCGACATGCCTTTGAAATCTCCTCCAATGTAGGTATCGCTAAATTGGTCGATCAGCATTATAATCACAATGAAAATGCTAAACGTTTTATTAAACGGATAAAATCTTTTTTTCTCCACTTAAAAACGGGCATAGAAATAGAGGGAGAACCGAATCCGGTTGTGAAAGAAGCTTATAATGAAGAAGACCTTTGGAGTGGTATTACCTTGCCTTGGATGTCTATTGGTTATGCAACAGAACTAACCCCTTTGCAGTTACTAAATTTTTATAATTCGGTAGCGAATAATGGGACCATGATGAAGCCTTATTTGATTAAAGAAATTAAGCAAGAAGGCGAAGTGCTACAGCGGTTTCCACCAACAGTCATTAAGCGGAAAATTGCTTCTTCTAGCACCATTAGAGATGCACGTTCTTTATTAGAAGGAGTAGTAGAACGAGGCACCGCTAAAAAACTAAAAAGTAATCGTTATCGGTTTGCTGCAAAGACTGGTACTTCTCAAACTAACTACCACCGTTTAAATAATCGTTCTTCAGATCTCAAGCACGTAGCCTCCTTTGCTGGTTATTTTCCTGCTGATAATCCCATTTACTCCTGTATAGTGGTCATTAAAGACCCTAAAGTAGGGAGTTATTATGGAGGAGAGGTAGCAGGGCCTGTTTTTAGAAAGATTGCCGATAAGTGTTTTGAAACACAATCAGCATTTTATAATTCCATGGATTCCA
>CAZXYA010000689.1:0-4480 GCA_964644655.1 uncultured Saprospiraceae bacterium
CTACCTTTGTATAGATTTTGAGCTTTATCCTCTTTTTAGGTGCAGCGCACCGACTCCAGACTTGAAATCGCTATCTGGTCATCTCCTGAAGACCATATTTTGAAAACTTACTATTACAACAAAAGTATTTTCAAATGGCTAAAGTCGAGCTTAGCCCTTAGCTAATGCTACTATTTTCTCAATAAAAGGAGTAGCCGCACTTTCTTTTAATAAAGAATAAGCGTTTTTGTCTTGCTTTGTTTGCGCCGCTATTTCTATTTTAATAGTAGTATATTCTTGCCTAGCCCATTCGTATTTTCTTAAAAAATCTCTGAACAGTAAATGCCGCTTTAGTTCAGGACTATCCTTTGGGCAAGCATATAAATGATGTGGAATCGTATCTAATATTGGATGTAGAGGTGCCTCCTTTTTTCGTTTAAACGCTTCTCGTTTAGGAATCCCCTGATTACCATTATGATAATAACCTAAGGTTGCTAAGCTTTCACAAATTTGAGGAAAAACAGCATCATTTTCATAAACTATGTCTATATCTATAATTGCCTTAGCTGCCAATTTAGGTACTGAAGTACTTCCAACATGTTCTATACTAAGTATTAAGTCTTTTAATGCAGGACTAATGATCTCTTGAAGTTGGGTAAATTGAGTCGCCCAAGCAGGATTATAGGGTTGGATTAGCATTATAATAAATTGTAAAAAGAAAAAATAGCATTAAAACTAAAAAAGGGGCTGGCAAAAAACCAACCCCTCCTTATTTTTTTAATCAGGTATTCCTTATCCTAATAAACCACCAAGTCCGCCCAACTTATCTTTTAAAGCATCTTTTGCTTTATCTGCTATATCGCCAGCAGCATCTTTTGCAGAATCAGCAGCATCGTTACCACCACCCATCAAACCACCTAAAGCACCTTTAGCAGCATCTAATGGGTTACCGCCGCCCATAAGGCCACCTAAAGCACCCAATGCGCCGCCGCCGCCGCCCATTACTTTCATCAAACCAGCCGCATTAATCCCTTCTCCTTCAGAAGCATCGTTTGCTGCACCACTAATTTTACCCATAATCATTGGTAAAGCCATAGAAGAAACCGTACTAGCAATGCCAGCAGGAATCCCTAATTGACTCGTTAATTTACCAACAAAATTTTGGGCGATACCAGAAAAAACCATATTTTTCATCATACCTCCTGCACCACCGCTGCCACCTCCAGCTAAGCCAGATAGCATGCTCATTACACCATCTGAGTCACCGCCAGTAACTGCACCCAAGATGCCTTCTTTGATACTTTCGCCAGCCAAAGGTACTGCTTGTTCAGCTTGCCCTAAGTTAATACCTGCTTTTTCAGCAAGTGCTCCAGCAACCTGACCTTTCATACCGTCTAATAAACTGTCTAACATAATTGTACAATTTTAATTTGATTGAAAATTAATAAACAAACATACTTTGTTCGTCTATTTTAGGACGGAAAATTAAACAATATGGATACATTTTAAATGAAGTAAATATTAAATACTGAAATTTTAACATATTTACTGGCATGTTTCAAAATTTTTGACTAGTAATTCCTATGTTTAAAAGTGCGCTAACACCGACTATGTTTGTAAAAAATAAAACCACTTGGAATCACTTTCAAAAAAGTGCGTTAGCATCGACCTTTTTGAACATAATCGGTGCTGACGCACCTATATACAGAAAGCAAAGGAAGTCTGGGTTACAAATATAGTCGGTGCTGATGCACCTAAAAGACAACACTATAAATAGTCAGGATTTTGCGTCTATATTAACCGTAAAAAATCAATGACTGGTTTTGACTAGTGACGGAGCGATGCTCCTTATCGACAATTTTAGGTAATTTAGTGCTACAGACTGTGGCAGAGCTACGCTCTTTTATTCAAAAATCAAGGAGCATCGCTCCGATACTGTCTGTAGAAACGGTTTTTATGTGTTTTTCTATAAGGAGCATCGCTCCGTCACTAATTCATTTACGCTTTACGGCTAATATTATTGCTTACCCACCAAGTTGCTCATTAATTACTTCCACCCAATCTAAGATAGGGTCGATTATTTGCTTTTCATTAGCAGGAAGACCATCCTGACAAATAGTTAAATTGACCATTTGAAAACGATTATTGACTAAAGGGATCAAGACAAAATAATTGATAGCATTAGGAACAATAGTAGCATTTTCAAAAGTATAACAGCTTGAATTAATGGTACTCGCTTGATTAATAATTGACCCTATCCCATCAAAATTCAATTCATTAAGGATTGGGGATGCTGGGTCGATGGCGTTATTGAGGTGAGCTTCGTTAATTTGCCCAAGACTATCTTTTAAAGTAAAAATATTCCCAGACGTATTTCCAATTTGGACGAGTCCTTCTTTGTTGATTAACCAGAATATATCAGAACAAGGCGGTACAAAACCACAAGAGGGTGATATTTTCCAAAATAATAATTTGGTAAATTTTCTAGATTGTTAGTTGTATCTTTTTTACAGGAAAAACATAAAATAATAGAAAGCAATAAGCACCACAAATAATTGAAATTCATAACTTGTTTTGATTTTTTGAATAGTCCCTTATTTCATTTTAAGACCGATTAAAGCAGGAAAATGGTTGGGTCTATAATTCCTTTTAGAGGAATGCCGCTATTTTTTCTACCAATTTCTACCCAACATACCCACAGAACCATTATTTTGCGAGTTCAAATTTTAGTTAAGCACTAACAACCGACAACTGATAACCGACAACTGATAACCGACAACCAATAAAATATGACTTACGACAATTTCACCATAAAAGCGCAAGAGTGTATTTTAAAAGCGCAAAAAATAGCGGCAGGCTACGAACAACAAACTGTTGATACGCCTCATTTGATAAAAGGTATTTTAGAACAAGCAGAAGATGTTTCTACCTTTTTGTTGGGTAAAATGAATGTCAATTTACCTAAATTAAAAGAAGAATTAACCAAAGTTTGTAAAAATTACCCAAGAGTAATTGGTTCAGAAAAACAATACCTGACCAATGATGCCAACCAAGCATTGGCTAGAGCCAAAAAAGTATTAAAAGAATTTGGTGATGAATATATTTCTGTAGAATTGATGTTGTTAGGCGTATTGCAGGGCAAAGGAAAAGGTGGCAATATGCTAAAAGCAATGGGTGCTACAGAAAAAGCCTTAAAAGCAGCTATTAAAGAATTGCGTCAAGGCAAAAAAGTAACCGATCCAAGTACCGATAACCAATATAATGCTTTAAGCAAATTTGGGATTAACCTAAACGAAAGAGCAGAGACGGGTAAATTAGACCCAATTATTGGTCGAGATGAAGAGATTCGACGAGTACTGCATATTTTATCTAGAAGAAAGAAAAATAACCCCATTTTAATAGGAGAAGCAGGAGTTGGTAAAACAGCCATCGTAGAAGGAATTGCTTGGCGAATTGTGAACCAAGATGTGCCAGAAAATTTGCGGACCAAAAAGATTTTCACCTTAGATATTGCTGGCTTAATTGCAGGGGCTAAGTACAAAGGGGAATTTGAAGAACGCCTCAAAGCAGTCATCAAAGAAGTATCTGATTCTAATGGGGAAGTCATTATGTTTATTGATGAAATCCATACCTTAATTGGCGCAGGTGGTGGTGGCGGTGCTATGGATGCAGCAAATATTTTAAAACCTGCTTTAGCAAGAGGAGAATTACATGCAATTGGGGCAACGACTTTGGATGAATACCAAAAATATTTTGAAAAAGACAAAGCATTAGTCCGTCGTTTCCAAACGGTTTTGATTGAAGAACCAAGTGTGGAAGATACCATTTCTATTCTTCGAGGACTGCAAGAACGTTATGAAGTGTATCATAAAATAGAAATTCTAGATGAAGCCTTAATTGCAGCCGCAGAATTATCTCATCGGTATATTGCTGACCGACATTTACCTGATAAAGCGATTGATTTAATTGATGAAGCAGCGGCAAAATTGCGATTGGAATTAGATTCTGTGCCCGAAGAAATTGACGAATGGGATAGAAAAGTACGCCAATTGGAAATTGAAAGAGCGGCGATTAAAAGAGAGAATAGTCCGAAAAAAATGAAGGCTATTGTGGAGCAAATTGCCAATGCTAGAGAAAAATTAGACGGTTTAAAAGCAGCATGGAAAAGTGAAAAAGAAATCGTAGACACCGCACAGAATATTAAAAAAGAAATAGAAGAATTAGAATTAGAAGCGGCCAAGGCGGAAAGAGAAAGTGATTATGAAACGGTAGCAAAAATCCGTTATGGACAGATTAAAGAATTAGAAGTAAAACTAAAAGTAGCAGAAGAAAGACTAGATAAATTAGCTGATGAAGCTCGTTTTACAAATGAGGAGGTAACTGCAAATGATATTGCCGAAGTAGTCGCAAGAGCAACAGGGATTCCTGTGACCAAAATGGTACAGAGTGAGAAGGATAAATTACTGCAAAATTTTAACACTTCCTTAGATATTTAATTTTG